>DATCDX010000246.1:0-5419 GCA_036510475.1 Steroidobacteraceae bacterium | reverse complement strand
CATCAACGTCGGCGCGCCGTTATCCACCCATCGTGACATCGACATGGTGTCGTTCACCGGATCGACGCGCGCCGGCACGGAGGTCGCACGCGGTGCTGCGGCATCGGTCAAGCGCGTACACCAGGAACTCGGCGGAAAATCGCCGAATGTGCTGCTCGACGATGCGGACTTCGAGCGAGCCGTGAAACAAAGTGTGCTGCACGTATTCCAGAATTCCGGCCAGTCCTGCAATGCGCCGACGCGCATGCTGGTTCCCGCCGCCAAGATGGCCGCCGTGGAAGCCATTGCCAAGCGTATTGCCGAGAGCATGGTGGTGGTGGGCGACCCGGCTTCCGATAAGACCACCGTGGGCCCGGTGGTTTCCAAACTGCAGTTCGACCGGGTGGAAGGATATATTGAAAAAGGCATTGCCGAGGGCGCGAACCTCGTGACCGGCGGTACCGGCCGCCCTGAAGGTCTGGCGAAAGGTTACTACGTAAAACCCACGATCTTCTCCAACGTCCGCAACGACATGACGATCGCGCGTGAAGAAATTTTCGGACCGGTGTTGTGCATCCTGCCCTACCAGAGCGAGGAGCAGGCAGTGCAGATCGCCAACGACACACCGTACGGTCTCGCCGCCTATGTCTGGTCGCAGGACAACCTGCGTGCGCGGCGCGTGGGTAGCCGCATCCGTGCCGGCCAAGTCGCGTTGAACGGCGCCTCGGGCGATATGCAAACCCCGTTCGGCGGTTTCAAGATGTCCGGCAATGGTCGCGAGTACGGTGAATTCGGCTTGCGCGACTTCTTGGAGGTCAAGGCGGTGATTGGGGTCGACGCCGCTTGAGCCCCATCTGAGCCCCATGGTGGCGCGGCCGAAGCGGGCCTCGTGATTGACCCCGTTGTTCTGCGGCTCGAGAAGCTCGGCAGGCGCTATGCGCAGGATCGGCCGCCGGTCTTCGACGGCCTGGATCTCGAATTGCGAGAGGGCGAGTATCTTGCCATCATGGGTGAGTCCGGGGTCGGCAAGTCCACACTGTTGAATTTGCTCGCCGGACTCGATCGCCCCGATGCAGGCCGGGTACTGCTCGAAGGCGTCGATCTTTCGGCTCTCGATGATGATGCGACCACCCTGCTGCGGCGCCGCGCGGTGGGCTTCGTCTTTCAAGCCTTCCATGTGCTGCCCTATCTGACCGTCGAACAAAACGTCGCCCTCCCCCTCGACTTGCTGGGTGAAGCCGAGCCGCAGCGCAGCCTGCGCACGCGCGAGATGCTCGACGCAGTGGGCATCGGGCCACTGGCGAAGCGCCATGCGCGAGAACTATCGGGCGGCGAAGTACAGCGCATCGCCATTGCGCGCGCGCTGGTGCATCGCCCGCGCCTGGTGCTGGCGGACGAGCCCACGGGAAATCTCGACTCGCGCAGCGCGGCGCAGACGCTGGCATTGTTGCGCGCGCAGATCAAGGCGAACGCCGCTGCGGGTATTTTGATCACGCACTCGCGCACGGCGGCCGCAACGGCCGATCGCATCCTGGTGCTCGATGCCCGAGGTCTACGGCCCCTGGAGTCCGGTGAGTGAACAGGCGGCGCGATTCGCGCGGCGCATTCACGATTCGCCCCGGCGCATTCAAGATTCGCTGCGGCGCATTCAAGATTTGGCGCGTGCTGCTGCTCGCTCAGCTGCGCGAGTCGCCCGCGCGTTTACTGGTGACTGTCGTGGCGATTGCCTTAGGAGTGGCGCTGGGCGCGTCGGTGTATCTCGTCAACAACGCCGCGCTCAACGAATTCGGTTTGGCCACGAAGCGGCTGGTGGGCGAAGCCGATGTCGTGGTGCGAGGACCCCGACAAGGCTTTGCCGAGAAGTTGTTCACAGAGCTGGCGCAGAATCCGGCGTTAAGCGCGGTCAGTCCCGTGCTCGAACTCGAAGTGGCTCTGCCCGGGCGGCGCGACCCGCTAAAAGTGTTGGGCTTGGATCCGTTCCGCGCCGCCATGCTGCAACCGGCAATCATCGGCGATATCGGCGCCGGCTTGTTTCAGCTCTTCCGAGGGGGCATCTATCTGAGCAGCCGGGCCGCCGGCGAGCTTGGCCTACGCCGTGGCGATCAGATGCAAGTCATCGTCGGCAGTTCGCCCAAGACGCTGCAGGTGCTCGGCGTGTTATCCGAAACCACGTATTCGCAGGCCTTAGGCGTGATGGACATCGCCTCTGCGCAATGGACCTTCAATCAAATCGGCCGGCTGAATCGCATCGATTTGCGCGTGGCGCCGGGCAATGACGTAGACGCTTTTCGCCGCGAGCTTAAGTCAAGCCTGCCCGCCGGGGTGCTCGCCGTCGCTCCGCAAGTCGAGCGCGACCGCGCGGTCAGCGTGACACGTGCCTATCGCGTGAATCTCAATATGCTGGCGCTGGTGGCGCTGTGGACCGGAGCGTTCCTGGTGTTTGCGACGCAATCCCTGTCGGTGCTACGCCGCCGCCGTTCCCTCGCTCTGCTGCGGGCGCTAGGGGTCACGCGAGGTCAGTTACAGCGTGCGCTCATCGGCGAGGGCGTGGCGCTCGGCGCAGCCGGCTCGCTGTTGGGTGTGATTCTCGGTGTTCTAATTGCCGCCGCCATCTTGAGATTCCTCACGGGCGATCTCGGCAATGGCCAACTACGCGCCGTGGGCGCATCGCTGCGCGCATCGCCGCTGCCGATGCTGGCATTTTTCGCCATGGGCACGGTGGTCGCCGCCATCGGCGCCTGGTTGCCGGCGCGTAATGCCGCACGCCAGCCACCGGCGCGTGCTCTCAAGGGCGGCGATGGCGATTACCGCGTGACGGCCCGAACGGGCTGGTACTCCGGAGTCGCGCTGCTGGTGGTCGGCGCCGGCCTTGCCCGGCTGCCGCCCATGGGCGGACTGCCGGTGTTTGGCTATGCGGCGATCGCCGCGCTGCTGTTCGGCGCGGTGCTGCTGGTCCCGGCACTGACGGTGAAAGCGCTGGCTCTGGCGCCGCTCAGCCACCGCATCGTGCTGAACACCGCGGTCGCCCAGCTGCGCGAGAACGTCGGCATGTCGACCTTAAGTCTGGCATCCATCATCGTGAGCTTCAGCCTGATGGTAGCGATGGCCATCATGGTGTACTCCTTTCGCGTGTCGTTCGATCACTGGCTGGTCAAGCTCCTACCGGCCGATATGGAATTACGCGAGCCTCTAGGCAACGACACGGCCTACTGGTCCCCTGCCGATCAGGCCCGGCTTGCCGCAGTGAACGGCGTCTCGCGGATCGAGTTCCGCCGAACGCGGCAAATCCTGCTCGATCCTAAGCGCGCACCCGTGACGCTGATCGCTCGTGGCTCGGGCGATGTCCAAACCGCGAAGGAATTGCCGCTGATTCAAAGCACGTCGCTGCCGCTGCCCGCCCAACCCCAAGCGGCATGGGTTTCGGAGGCGGTGCAGGATCTCTACGGCTACCGGCTGGGCGATCAGTTCACGCTGCCCTTGGACGGCCACAGCCGGCGATTCACGGTGGCCGGAGTCTGGCGCGACTACGCGCGCACCGCCGGCGCCGTCGTAATTTCGCGCAGCGGCTACATCGACGCCACCGGCGATCACACCGCCAACGAGGGCTCCATTTGGCTCGACGCGCACGCCAACGCCGGCACGGTCGAAAAGGCCCTGCGCGCCCGCTTCGCGCGCGCTGATTCGCTGGAGATCATGACCAGCACCGCGCTGCGCGCGCGCTCGCTGCGGATATTCGATCGCGCCTTCGCCATCACTTACGCGCTCGAAGCCATCGCAGTGATGATCGGATTGACCGGCGTGAGCTTCGCGGCGAGTTCAACCGCCCTCGCCCGCCGCGCCGAATTCGGCATGCTGCGGCACATCGGTATGCGGCGCAAGCAGGTCATCGGCATGCTGGCGAGCGAGGGAATCCTCACCAGCATCTTCGGTGTCGTGTACGGCCTGGGACTGGGTACCGTATTGAGTCTGGTTCTGGTCTACGTCATCAATCGCCAATCGTTCAATTGGAGCATCGATCTTGCCATCCCCGTGTGGCAACTCATGGTGCTCAGCCTGGTCCTGATCGGTGCCGCCGCCATCACCGCGATTTGGAGCGGCCGCGCGGCGATGAGCCAGGATGCCGTGCGCGCCGTGCGCGAGGACTGGTGAATATCGTGCGCTCGCGATCGCCAACCCGGATTGCGAAAGGCGCGGTCGTCGTGCTGGCGGCGTGCGGCCTGTACGCTCTGTGCAGTCTTTGTGCGACCGCTTTCGCCACCAGCCCCGTTGCGCCCGCGGTCGGCCGCGCCGCACCCGCTGCCGGCCCGATCACACCCGAGGCCGGCGCGGTTGCCGGACCGGTGTACGCGCAAGTTTTGCCCGGCCACAGCCTGACATTTCCCACCGACTACGGCAGCCATCCGCAATTTCGCACGGAGTGGTGGTATGTCACTGGCTGGCTGACCACGGCACGCGGCGAGTCTCTTGGCTTTCAAATCACCTTTTTCCGCACCAAGCCCGACATCGATGAGAGCAACCCCAGCGCTTTCACGCCACACCAGCTGCTGGTCGCGCATTGCGCCATCAGCGACCCCAAGCGCGGCCGGCTATGGCAGGACCAGCGCATTCGGCGCGCCGGACTCGGGCTCGCTGGAGCCGCCGTAGGCGATACCAACGTGTGGCTCGATCGCTGGTCGCTTAAGCGCAGCGACGGCAGCTATGCCGCCAAGATCGATGCCGAGGATTTCACACTCGATTTGACATTATCCGAGACCCAGGCCGTGCTTCTCAACGGCGATCACGGCTTCAGCCGTAAGGGGCCCTCGCCGAAGGCCGCGAGTTACTACTACAGCCTGCCGCATATGCGCGTAGCGGGCCGCGTCACACGCAAGGGCAGCGCAGACCGGGTGACCGGCGAAGCCTGGTTCGATCACGAATGGTCCAGCGAATACCTAGACGCTCAGGCGGTCGGCTGGGACTGGATCGGCGTGAATTTGAATGACGGCGGCGCCCTCATGGCTTTCCGCATACGGGGATCACAGGGAGAGCAGCGCTGGGCCGGGGGCAGCTTGCGCACCGCCGACGGCACGGTACGGATACTGCAGCCGGAAGATGTCGAATTTCACGCCGGCCGCCGCTGGACGTCGCCGCGCACCGGGATCACTTATCCGGTCGAATGGCGCGTACGCGCGGGAGCGCGAGAGTTCGACCTCAAGCCGCTCATGGATGACCAGGAGAATGACACCCGGCTAACAACCGGCGCGATTTACTGGGAGGGAGCGGTTCAAGCCTATGAGCATGCCAGGCCCGCGGGACGTGGGTACTTGGAGCTTACGGGGTATGGGGAGAGGTTGCGGTTGCGGTAGGTGGTAGGCCGCTCACAAGAACTTATACGACAGGCTCACATTGGCGAGCTTGTCGTTGTACCTAAATTGCGCCTGATTCGAATGACGTTGCTCAT
>DATCDX010000245.1:0-2364 GCA_036510475.1 Steroidobacteraceae bacterium | reverse complement strand
ACACGCCGGCTGATCACAAGCGAACGCATGATGATCGCGCATGTTTATTTCAAGAAGGGTGCTGACGTGCCGCAGCACTCGCATGAGAACGAGCAGATCACCTACATTCTCGAGGGCGCATTGCACTTTTGGCTGGGAGCTAACGGTGAGCGCGAACTGACGGTACGCGCCGGTGAAGTGCTCGTGATCCCCTCGCATCTGCCGCATCGCGCGCTGGCGCTCGAGGACACGCTCGACGTCGACGTGTTCAATCCGCCACGGCAGGACTGGTTGGCCGGCACCGATACGTATCTGCGCGGCTGAGGGTGTTGCGATGACGGCTTACAACGTGGCGCCCGGTGTCGGCGCGGCGCTGCGGAACTTCGAACTCCCTGCGCGCTTGGGGTTTGGCGCGGTGGCCGCGCCCGTGATGTTCTCGGCCGAGTGGTCGCAAGACAGTTGGGGCCGTGGCGAGCTGATGCCCTACGGGCCGATCGAGATCCTGCCCGGCGCACGAGCGCTGCAATATGCGGAACTCGTGTTCGAGGGGCTGAAAGCCTATCGAGTCGGAGCGTCGGCGCCGAACCTGTTTCGGCCGCGCGAGAATTGGCTGCGCATGACGCGTTCGGCGCAGCGGCTGTCCATGCCGCCCGTTCCGGAGCCTCTGTTCTTCGAGGCCCTGGATGCCGTCGTGGGAACCTGCCACCATGTGATTCCGCGTGAATCGGGCCGTGCGCTGTACCTGCGGCCGTTTCTGTTCGGCACCGAAGCGGGCTACCTGTTGCGCAATTCCGTCGAGTTTCGCTTCATGGTGATAGCCAATCCCGTGGAAATCTATGCGTCGGGGCCGATGCGGGTGGCGATCGAGCGCGATGATGTGCGTGCAGCCGTCGGCGGAGTCGGCACGGCCAAAGCCGCGGCCAACTATGCGGCATCGTTGCGCGCTTCGACGGCGGCTGCCGCGCGCGGCTTCACGGTTGCGCTATGGCTCGACGCCCGCGAGCAGCGCTTCATTCAGGAACTCTCCGGCATGAATTTGTTCGCCGTGATCGGCGGTGAGCTACACACGCCGGCGCTCGACGGCGCCATCCTTCCCGGCATCACCCGAGACTCGCTGCTGACGCTCGGCCGGCACCTGGGATTCGCCGTACATGAGCGGCGCATGGCCGTTGATGAACTGCTGGCGCAAATCCGCAGCGGCGAATGCAGTGAACTTTTCGCTTGTGGCACCGCCGCGATCGTCAGTCCCATAGGCGTGCTGGCCGATCGAGACGGAAGGCAGTACGTCCCGACTCGCATCGATGGCGTGGCCGCTCAGCTGCGTGAGGCGTTGCTATCGATACAGGAACGGCGCGCGCCGGATACCTTCGGATGGACGCGCGAGGTCGCACCGCTCACGGTCTGACCTAACACGCGAACGCCCGGTCGGGTAAAACGCGGTTAGCGACATGTCAGCGACGCGGTCAGCAACGCAAACGCGGTCCGTCACGCGCGCGGTCAGTGCGGATAGAGCGCGGCGGCGTTGTCATGTAGATACCCATGAGCGAGCTGCAGCGCCCGTTTTTCGGTCAGTTCGTGATAGCCCACCATCTCGGCCAGTGCGGCGGCCAGCGAGATGCGCGCGGTGCGAACGGCTATCCAGTAGCTCTCCTCCGCGCCCACCGCGGCGTTGAACGGGAAGGCGTCCGAGCCGTACATGATTTTGTCGGGAAAGAGCAATAGCCAGTGGCGCAGCGTATTTTTGAAATCCGCCGGATAGGTGTACAGCTCGATCAACGAGGAATCCAGGTACACGTTCTTGCGCGCCGCAAGCCAGATTGCCTGCTCCTGAAACGGATAACCGCCGTGCAGCAGCACGAAAGTCGTGCTGTCGTAGCGGGGATCGCGCAGGACATTCTCCAGATTCAGCGCGGTGCTGCCGGTGAGACTGTAGAAGTCGCCGATGCCGACGGCGGTGTGAATATGCACCGGCAAATGCAGCCGCCCGGCGTCTCTGATGAGGTAGCGAAAGACATAATCCTGAAAATCCTTGTACTCGGTCTCGCTTGGAACGCCGCCGCTGCGAAATTTGGCGTACACGGTCTCGGCGGTGGCTTTCGCGGGATCATCGAAGTGCAACGAACGGAAGTAGCCGATTTCGAACTTGATGGCGACGCCGCCATGCCGTTGATTGTCCTCGAGCAGTTGGGTGACGAAGGCGAGATAGTCATCGAAGGAAGTCGGCAGCGACTGCAATCCTTCCTGTGCAAGCTCGTTGTGTAGTTTCTTTTCCTGGAGCGGCACATACACCGCTTCGTCGCCGTTGCGCGCGCTGATGGCGTGATTGTCGAAGGGGAAGAGCACCGAATCGACGAAGAACACCCAGCGGAAGCGCTTCGGGGAAAG
>DATCDX010000244.1:0-5435 GCA_036510475.1 Steroidobacteraceae bacterium | reverse complement strand
GTCGTGGCCAATTCGACCGACGACGAATATAAGGACACGGCCGATTTCATGACCTACCGAGGCTTTCCCTGCGGCACGCGGCATCCTCCCGCGGTGCGCTTCAGCCATGCGATCGGCGGCGATCAAATGTATCCGGCGCCGGATTTCGCGACCACATCGCAGCTCCTTCAATACCTCAACGGCTGCAGCGGCAAGGCTACCCGCGTTACATCAGACAGTGCCGTAATGTCCTGCCACACACACGAGGCGTGTGAGGCCGAATACGTGGAGTGTTCATTCGATACCCGAATCGGCCATGGGCTGCCGCCGAAGTGGGCCGAGGATACCTGGAAGTATTTTTCGCAGTTCTAGACCTCGGCACATTAATGATGTTGACCGGTTGGCTTGGCATCGTACCGATCGACAACGGCGCAAAAGGCACCCGAACTGCTGCGTCTGCGCGCTGATGTTCGTCGGCCCAATGCGAACGGTCTGGGGGGATAAGAAGCTGGAAGGCAACTGCTCTCCCTCGTTGCCTTCCAGCTTCTTATCCCTCCTGACCATATCACTAATGGGCCGAAGTAGTGGTGCTGAGCCTGCCGCGTCACCAAGGACTGCACAATTTAATTTCGCCGGCACCGGCATCACGGGCGTCGGCGCCAACGCCGCCAACGCCAGCGCGGCGCGGCACCGTGTACACGGAGATATCGATTCCGTAGGTCGCGGTCAGGTTGGCGTCGGTGATCACGTCGGAGGCGGGCCCGGTGAGCATGACGCCGCCTGGTTTCATCATGGCCACCTTACCCGGAAAGAGCAGGGCGTGGTTCGGATCGTGCGTGGTCATGATCATGGTCACGCCTTGCGCGGCCAGGGCGCCGATGATCTTGAGCGACAGCGCCTGATTCTTAAAGTCGAGCTGTGAGGTGGGCTCGTCCAGCAAAATCACGTCGGGCTGTTGCACCAGGGTGCGTGCCAGCAGCACCAGCTGACGTTCGCCGCCGCTCACCTCGGTGTAGGGCCTGTCCTTGAGATGCAGGATGCCGACCCGCTCGAGCGCTTCTTCAGCCAGCTGCGCGTCCTTGGATGATGGCACTCCAAACAGGCTAAGATGCGGGGCCCGCCCCATGCTCACCACCTCGAGCACCGGGAATGGAAATGACGGGATGTGGTGCTGAAACAGAAAACCGATGCGCCGGGCCCGGGCGCCGGCGTCGAGGCCGGCGATGTCGATCTGGCCGAGACGCACCGTGCCGGCGTTCAAAGTCAGCGCGCCGCCGATGCAGCGAAGCAGCGTGCTCTTACCGCAGCCGTTCGGTCCGAGAATGGAAAGCATTTCGCCACGTTGTACGTCGAGGTCGAGCCCCGTGAATACCTGGCGGTCGCCGTAACGAAACGCAGCGCCGCGCACTTCGATGAGCGGCGTCACTGCCACGAGCCGCGGGTCTTGCGCAGCAGGTAGGCAAAGAAGGGCGCGCCGATGACGGCCGTGAGGATGCCTAGGGGGATCTCGCCGGCGGTGGCGGTTCTTGCGATGTCGTCGACCACCAGCAGGAAACACGCGCCGATGCTCAAAGTCGCCGGCAGCAGGACGCGGTGATCTGGTCCGACCAGCATGCGGCCGATGTGCGGAATCACCAGGCCGACCCAGCCCACCATGCCGCAGACGGAAACGGCCGCAGCGGTGATCAGCGTGGTGCAGACGATGATGCCGCCCTTGAGCCATTCGGTTCGAAGGCCCAGCGCGCGTGCCTCTTCGTCGCCCATGGCAAGCACGTTGAGCTTCCAGCGCACCAGCAACAGGCCGGCGCTGCCGACGATGATGGGTGGCAGTGCCAGCTTTAGTCCTTTGACCGATGCCGCGTTGAGGCTGCCGAGCAACCAGTAGGTGATGGCCGGCAATTTGGAATCCGGGTCGGCGATGTACTTGGTGCCGCTCAGGCAGGCGCTGAAGAATGCGGCGACCACGATGCCGGAGAGCACCAGCATCAGCACCGGGGTCGTCTGTGACACTCGCGCGAGTGCGTAGGTGAGCATGACGCCCGCCAGCCCGAAGGCGAAGGCGATGAGCTGCATTTCCAACGCGTTTCTCGACAGCAGGATGGCCACCGCCGCGCCGAAGCCCGATGCCGCCGTGACGCCGAGAATATCGGTGCTCACCAGGGGATTACGGAACATTCCCTGATAGGCCGCACCGCTGATCGACAGGCCGGCACCGATGCACATGGCCATGATCGCCCGCGGCAATCTGATCTGCAGCACGATGATCTGAGCTGACTTCGACCAATCCGGTGCGATGGGGAACATTTGCGCGATTAGGATATGCGCGACATCGAGCGGCGACACGGGGTAGCGACCCACGAATAGAGAGACGTACAGCAGCGCCGCCGGCATGAGAATCATGAGCGCGCGTATCTGCGGTTTGGTCAAGGCGGGGTCGCATTCATGATGGACGCAAGTTCCGCATCGGTGAGCACGTGGTGGAAGAACTTTGCGTAAAACCACTTGGTTTCCCGGTTCACGTCGAGGTCGGCGAAGAGCTTCGGGTGGAGCAGCTTGGCGGCCCACAGCACTTGCAGCGCCGCCTCGGCGCTGTGACGATCCCACAGGTAGGCGCCGCTCGGGTTCACGAACACCTTGCCGTCGCGCACCGCCTTGATCTGGCGCCAACGCGGATCATCGAGAATGGCTTGTCGGTTTTGTTGGTTGGGCGCGGTGCCCACGATGATGACGTCCGGGTTCCAAGCGGCCACCTGTTCCATGGAGACGGGTCTACCCAAGCCGGTCACGTCCGCTGCGTTGACGCCGCCTGCGATAGTGATCCAATCATCAATGACCGAGTGCCGGCCGTCGACGGTGAGAATCCCGGCGGAAGCGGTGTGCAACACCTTGGGCCGCTCGCTGTTCGGCAATTGGTTCGTAATCTGCGTGATCTTGCGGATGTTGCCCTCGAAGTAACGAATATACTCCGCGGCGACCTGCGACTCGCGTTCGCCGAGCACTTCGCCGGTCATGCGCACCGTGGTAATCAGACTCTTGAGGGAGTCGTTGGGCATCATCACCACCGGCACGTGGGCGGCGGTCACCGCATCCAGCCAGCGCGGCAACGCTCCGCCGTACGCCATGAGTATGACATCGGGGCGCGCGCCGATCAGCGTCTCGATGTTGACCCCGCCCGCGGCGTTGAAGGCGGCGGGCACCTGCTCGATGCGCGGGTACAGCTTGCGAAACCAGGGCTGACTGCGTGCCTGGGTGCTGGTCGCCACCAGCTTGTCGGCGCCGCCCAGCATCAGCACCATGGCGTTGTTCGCGTGCCAGGGATCCGCGACCCGGTTCACCGTCATCGGTATCGTCACGGTGCGGCCCGCGGCGTCGACGATCTGCCGCGTCGCGGGGACAGGCGTGGCGGCATTGACGGAAGACTGCGATGGCGCGCGCGCTGCACCGCCGGCGGCCGCGATGCCGCTCGCGAACGCGCTACCGCCGGTGACCGCGATGGCGCTCAACGCAAACGCGCATAGCCGCGGATAGAACCTAACCATTTGCACCTTCCATCGGCGCCGCCTGTTTCAGAAGTCCATGCTCATGGACGCCAGCACGGTGCGGGGAGAACCCAAGTGCGCGAGCAGGTTGCCGGTGTTGGCACCGGTGAGGTTGCTGGGCCCGACGGTCGACCAGTAGAACTTGTCGGTCACGTTGTCCACCGCCAGACGCCAGGTGACATGTTTGGTCCACATGACCGATGAATACCGTGCGCCGATGTCGAACAGGTTGTAACCGGCCACGTAAAAGGAATTGGTGTCGTTGCCCGGGCGCGTGCCGGAGAACTGCCAGTCGAACGTGGCGACCAGACCCTCGACGTTAGGTATGCGGTACTCGAACAAGGTATTGCCCTTGACCTTGGGCGCGCCGACGAAAGTTTGGTCGTTGGTGGTGGGGTTGCCGGTGTTTTCGAGACGGGCGTTCAACAAGGTGACGCCGCCGTAGACGGTGAGACCTTTCACAACTTCGCCGACCGCGGACAGCTCCAGTCCCTTGTTGACCTGGTTGCCGGAAATTTTGAAAATGCTGTCGGTGGGATCGATATTGACGATATTGGCGAAGGGCCGCTGGATGCGAAATATCGCCGCGGTGAAGTCTATCTTCGCCAGCGACGCCTTGAGGCCGACTTCGATTTCCTTGCTGCGGTAGGGCGGTAGGCTGATCCCGGAATTGATCGTGCCCGCCGGTGCGAGGTCTCCGGCTTGCAGGCTGCTGGCGTAGGTGACATAGGTGGTCACGTTGCTCACCGGCTTGTACATGAGGCTGGCGGTGGGACTTAAGCCGCTGTTGGAATATCCCGCCTTGGCGACGGCCAAGGCATTGTAATTGTCGACATGAAACCAGTCCTGGCTGACGGCGAGTCGCGTCGACCACGCTTCGTCGAAGCGGATGGTGTCGCCGACGTTGATGCCCTGCTGGTAGATGTTCGACGAATCATAGTTAAGGCCCGTGTTGGGCAGGCCCGCCACGGGCATCGGGAACGTCAGGGGATCGTTGATGTTCGCGGTGCCGAGCAGCACGCTGCCGGGAGTCGCCGCCGTCTTGACCGCATAGGACTGGGACTTGTAGCCGGCCGTGCCGATGGTGAGGTCGTGCGCCAGGCTGCCGGTATTGAAGTTGCCGTTAAGATAAGCGGCATCGCTGGTGATGATGAAACGCGGCGCGAAGCCGTTGGCGAGCGAGGAGGTGTAGTTGCCGGAATTCGTCTTCAAGTTGTTCACCGGCGTGCTGATGTCGCGCGATGCGTCCTGGTTCAAGCCGCCGACCACCAGGTGCCAGTTCGAACTGAAGTCATGCTTGAGCCGCGCGCTGCTGGTGCGCGTCTCTAGGTCCACGCCGGCATAGGTCTGCCCGTAGCCTACGCGGGTGGGATCGGGAGCGGATGGCAGCGTGATCTTTTCGCCGTAGGTGAACCAGCCCTGGTAGCCCTTATCGAGAAGGTGGTAGTCGCTGTAATTCAATTCGAGCACGGTGTCCTGGCGCGGACGGATGTCGATGCCGAGATCGCCCAAGACGCGCCGTTGGTGGCTGCCGTCGACATAACCCTCGCCCTCGCCGAACAGGCCGTTGAAGCGGTAGCTGAACACGCCGGCGCTATCGATCTTGCCGCCGAGATCGACGTGGGCGGTGCCGATGCTGTCGCTGTCATAGGATACGGTGAGACGCCGCAGATCATAATCCGTGGGGCGCTTGGAGACGAAGTTGAACATGCCCGACGGATTGGCGGGACCGTACAGGGAGGAGGAGACGCCGTTCACCACTTCGATTTGCTGGAACTGTTCCATGGCGTTCGCCACGGTGACGTACATGGTCATGCCGTCCAGCCTGGAATTCTGAAAATTGCCGCCCTGCATGCCGCGCGTCTGCGGCCGCAGGATTTCGGGGCCTTGCTGTTCCTGGAAGGCGACCAGCGGCAG
>DATCDX010000243.1:0-3075 GCA_036510475.1 Steroidobacteraceae bacterium | reverse complement strand
TGAGTGACATCATTTCTGTACGCCAGCCGGAAGATGCCGCGAGCCGTGGTCGTCCATGTGTATACGTAGTGGCCGGGTTCGGCCCCTGGTTTGAGGACCAAGTCGCTGGTACCGATGTTGATGGACTTCCAGTCCGCTTGGTAGTGCGCGGAAAATGGCGCAAGGCCCGCATCCAATACCGCCTGCGCCTGCGCCTGTACCTGCGCCGCGAGCACCGGAGGCCCGATGTTTAGTGCCATCGTGATCACCTGCAGCGCCGTGAGTCCTCGAACCTGCATAACGGCTCCTCTAAACTTCGACGCCGGTGTATTGAACGGGCTGTTGCAGCGCCCGGCCATCCAGCCACGCCTGACCTTCGCGGCAGCGCAACCGTCCCTCGCAGTACCAGCGTACGGCCAGAGGATAGATACGATGTTCTTGGGCTTGTACTCGCCACGCCAAGCTCACCTCGTCATCGTCCGCCGCCACGGCGACGCGAGCCTGGATGACCGGAGGACCGCCGTCGAGCTGCTCCGTGACGAAATGCACGGTCGCTCCATGCTGCGGCTCATGCGCCTCAAGGACGCGGCGGTGGGTGTGCAAGCCCGGAAATTTAGGCAGCAGTGATGGATGGATGTTCAGAATATGCCCGGCAAACTCCGCCACGAATTGCGCCGACAGGATGCGCATGAATCCGGCAAGCACGATCAGCGCCGGCGAACAGCCGCTGATCGCAGCCGCCAGATCCCGGTCGTAGGTGACGCGCTGCGCCGATTTGGCGGGCACGAGGGCTTGCGCCGCGACGCCGAGGTCGCGTGCCAGGCCAAGTCCGGGCGCGTCGGGCTGGTCGGAGAACACTTTGCATACCGTGTAGGCCGCATCATGGGCGTGGCTCTGATCGATAATCGCGCGCATATTGCCGCCGCGACCCGATATCAGGATCACGATCGGCTGTCGAGAAAGCACGCTATTCAAGCGATGACGACACCGCGCGTACCCGCGCGTACTTCACCGATCACGAGCGCCTCCTGGCCCGCGTCCCGCAGAATGGCGATGGCGCGGTCGGCGTCGCCCGCGGCTACGTGGACGGTCATGCCGATGCCGCAGTTGAACACGCGGTACATCTCCGCATCGGCCACGCTGCCTTGCTGTTGTAGCCAGTCGAACACCGCGTCGCGGCGCCACGCCTTGCGGTCCAAAACGACTTCTAATCCGTCGGGCAGCACGCGCGGAATGTTTTCAACCAGGCCGCCGCCCGTGATGTGCGACAGGCCGTGCACCGGGATCTTAGGAATCAAGCCAAGCAAGGGTTTCACATAGATGCGCGTGGGCGCCATGAGGCGGTCGATGAGGCTCTTGCCGTGCAAATCGGACGCTAAGTCGGCTGCCGAGACCTGCAGTATTTTGCGGATCAGCGAAAACCCGTTGGAATGCGGTCCAGAGGAGGGCAGCCCCAGCACTACATCACCGGCGCGCGTTGCGGAGCCGTCGATGATGGCGTCCTTCTCGACGATGCCGACGCAGAAGCCGGCCAGATCGTAGTCATCGCCGTGATACATTCCGGGCATCTCGGCGGTTTCCCCGCCCACAAGGGCGCAGCCGGCTTGCACGCACCCTTCAACGATGCCGGCGATGAGGCGTTCGCCCACCGCAACATCGAGCTTGCCGGTCGCGAAGTAATCGAGGAAAAACAGCGGCTCGGCGCCCTGCACGACCACATCGTTGACGCACATGGCCACAAGATCAATGCCCACGGTATCGTGCCGCTGGGTGTCGATCGCGAGACGCAGTTTCGTGCCCACCCCGTCGGTTCCCGACACCAGCACCGGCTTGCGGTAGCGATCGAGCGGTACTTCGACCAGGGCACCGAAACCGCCGATGCCGCCCAGCACTTCGCGGCGCATCGAACGCTTCACGTGGGGCTTGATGCGTTCGACCAGTTCCTCGCCGGCGTCGATATCGACACCGGCATCGCGGTAGGTTACGGGCGCTTGGCTGGTCATTCGGTTCCTTACATGGCGGATGGGCCGACGCGGCTGGTCGGCCAGCTGTGTTATTTTACATCAGGGAACTCGGGGCTTTTGCGATAACACCATGTCAGCGTACTTCAGCGTCTTTTCTGTCCGATATTTGCGTCCGGCGGCGCTTTTATGCTTGACCGCGGCCGCGTTGTGCCTGGGGGACTTTGCGCACGCCTCAGGAAGCGCCGAACTGTACCAGGCCACCGCGCCGGTCGCCGATCGTTCCGTGGCGGCGCAGCCCGCGGCCTTCCAAGCCGCCATGCAAATCGTGTTGGTTCGCGTTACGGGGCGCCGCTCGACCGAAGACGATCCGGCGTTGGCGCCGCTGCTGAGCGATGCCCGCCGTTACGTGCAGCAGTATCGCTACACGGCGGACAATCAATTGTGGGTCGCGTTCGACGGTGCGGCCATCGAGCGCTGGCTGACGCAAAATGGCCAACCGCTGTGGGGCCACGAGCGCCCCACGACCTTCGTTTGGTTGGCGGTGCAAACAGGTCCGCAATCCGGCACCGTGATCACGGCCGAGGACACGTCGGAGCTGAAAACGGCGATAGATGCCGCGGCGGCGCTGCGCGGCGTGCCGCTGCTCTGGCCGAGTGCGGCCGACTTGCAGAAGGATCATCTGGATTATACGACCGCGAACGGCGTGACGCCCGCGGTCATCGCCGATATCGGACACCGTCTGGGCGGCGAAGGGACGCTCATCGGGCGTGCCACCGGCAGCAGCGCGGCTGCCGGCGTGCGCTGGACGCATTTGTTTCGGGATCACAGCAGCGAATTTTCCGGCACGTTGGAAGGCGTGAATCGCGCGGCCGATCTGTACGCCTCGTTATTTGCCGCGAGCGGGACCCTGGTGCCGATCGACATTGACGTGACGGGGATCAACGATCTGCATGACTATGCCGGCGTGCAGACCTATCTTGAGTCGCTGAGCTTCGTATCGCACCTGAGCGTGCAGTCCTTGACCGGCGATACGATCAGATTCCGCTTGACGACGCGCGGCGGGATCGAAGCGCTGCGGCGGGCGCTGTCGTTGAACGGCCCTTTGCAGCCGGCCGCCGCTGCCGCTGCCGCT
>DATCDX010000242.1:0-2224 GCA_036510475.1 Steroidobacteraceae bacterium | reverse complement strand
CGGAAAAGTCGGCAAGGAGTAGCGGATGCAAGTTCCATACTGTGAAGGCGTAGTCTGCCGCACCGGCCCCTGCCATGCGCCACTGATCGCGAGGTCAGCGGTGTGAGGCGAGAAAGCCTCAATCGCGCGCGTAACAATGTCGCTGAGTGTCAAACGTAAGCGGTGTTCAGACACCCTACCGGATTGCAGTGGGACTCAGGGTGGCTGTTCAGGCACCCAGTTCCACGGCATCAGTTCGTCGATGCGTTTCTGCGGCCAACCATTGACGAGGCGTGTCAGCAGGTCGGTGAAGTAGGCCTGCGGATTGACCTGATTCAGCTTACAGGTCTCGATGAGTGACGCGAGACATGCCCAATTTTCTCCACCTTCATCACTGCCCGCGAACAAGCTATTTTTCCTTGAAAGACAAACCGGCCGCATGGCTCGCTCGACACTGTTGTTGTCAAGCTCGATGTGACCGTCATCAAGAAATCGCGTCAGCCCGTCCCAATGGTTCAGAGCATAGCGGATTGCCTCGGCCGTTGGCCCGCGGGCGGGCAGTTTCGCGATCTGCGCTTCGAACCAGATGCGCAGATCGGCGACCAGAGGCTTGCTCTCGGCCTGACGCACGGCCCTCCGGTCGGCGGCGCTTTGGCCGCGGATATCGGCCTCAATCGCGTAGAGTGCGGCAATCCGCTTCAGCGCTTCCATCGCGATCGGCGCTTTCGCCTTGGCCAGATCATAGAAGCCCCGGCGCACATGCGCCCAGCAAAAAGCCAGCGTGACAGACGGGTCAGCGGACTTGGACCCACCGAGCTTCTTGTAGGCCCCGTAGCCGTCGCACTGTAGGATACCGCGGTAGCCGCCGAGCAGCGTATTGGCGTGGATGTGTCCGCGTCCAGGCGCGTAACGGTAGACCACCGCCGGCGGTTGGCTGCCGCCCCACGGCCGATCGTCGCACGCAATCGCCCAGAAGTAGCCTTGCTTCGTCCGTCCCCGGCCCGGGTCGAGCACCGGCACGACGGTCTCGTCAGCAAATATCCGGGTCGAGGCCAGCATGATCTCACGCAGCCGCGCCACCACCGGGGCGACCTCGGCCGCGGCGTACCCCAGCCAGAACGACAGCGTAGACCGCTCGATAATGACACCCTGCCGCGCCAGGATCTGTGCCTGGCGATAGAGCGGCAGATGATCGGCGTAGCGGGCCACCAAAACATGCGCGACCATCGCCTCGGTCGGGATGCCGCCTTCGATCAGCCGCGCCGGCGCCGGCTCCTGCACCACGGTGCCCGGGCAGGCTCGGCAAGCAAGCTTCGGACGCCTCGTCACGATCACCCGAAACTGCGCCGGAATCACATCGAGCCGCTCCGAGGTGTCCTCGCCGATCACCGTCATCGTCGCCCGGCAGCAGGGGCACGCGGTATCCTCTGGCGCCAGCGTCACCTCGATACGCGGCAAGTGCGCCGGCAATGCACCGCGGCTCGCCCGCCGCTTGGCCGCATTGTCCTTGCGCAGCTCGGGATCCCGCTTCTCCGCCTCCGCGTCTTCCTTGGCGATTGCCTGCTCGAGCGCTTCCAAGCCCAGTTGCAGCTGTTCTTCCGGCAGACGCTCTGACCTGGCGCCGAAATGCATCCGCGTCAGCTTCAGCAGCAGATGGCGTAGCCGGTCATTCTGCGCCAGTAAGGTGTCCCGTTCCGTGACCGCCGCATCTCGCTCGACGAATGTCGCCAGCACCAGCGCGCGCAATGCCCCAGCATCTTCAGGCAGGCTCTGCATGGTGTCGGGGGAGGAATCCATCACGCGCGAATCCTATACCGCAACGGTTGGTTTGGGAATCCCTTTTATGGTCTGAATCCGCGTCCAATCGAGGCCGTCAAACAATGCGGCGAATTCGACCGGTGAAAGCTTCATTACGCCGTCCATGATCGGCGGCCAGCGAAACGATCCCGCCTGCAATTGCTTCCAGATCAATACCAGTCCGCTGGTGTCCCAGACCAATATCTTCACGCGATCGGCGCGCTTGCTACGGTAGACAATGACTGCGCCAGAGAAGGGATCTTCGTCCAACACCTCCTGCGCCAGCGCGGCAAGTCCGTGTGCACCTTTGCGAAAATCAATCGGTCGCGTGGCCAGCAAAATCCGTGCTCCGGCGGGAACGTTGATCATGCTCGCGATCCCGATGCTCGAACCGCTCGCAACACCACGGTCAATTGCGCCGCATCGTCCATGCCGGACACGACGCGTA
>DATCDX010000241.1:0-15438 GCA_036510475.1 Steroidobacteraceae bacterium | reverse complement strand
TGATGGCCCGCCAAACGACGCAGGCGGCTAAGGGCTGTTCCTTTCGCGGCCGCTGCGTGTACGCCGTACCACTGTGCGCAACCGCCGCACCGCCGCTCGAGGAAGTGATTCCAGGGCGTTGGGTGGCCTGTCACCGCGCGCGAGAATTCCTGCGCTAGGCTAAGTCGGTGTCCTTAAGGCCGCGTACCCGCTATTCTTGGCCTCATGACACAACGAAAACCGGTTCGCCCCAGCGAGGGCCTTGCGAATGTACGTTATGAAATTCGCGGCAAGCTGGCGCGGCGCGCGTTAGGTCTGGAGCGTCAGGGCTACGACATCGTCTCGCTCAATATCGGCAACCCGCGCGCGTTTGGATTTCGAACCCCCGAGACCATGCGTTTGGCCATGATCGAAAACTTGCGCGACAGCGAGGGATACGTGCATCAGAAGGGCATCTTTCCGGCGCGCGAGGCGGTCGTGATGCAGCAGCAGGAACGCGGCGTGCGCGGAGTGACCGTCGAGGAGGTGTTCATCGGCAATGGGGTCAGCGAACTGATCGACCTGTCGCTTCGAGCCTTATTGAATTCGGGCGACGAGGTGCTGGTGCCCAGCCCCGATTATCCCTTGTGGACGGCGGCGGTGAACCTCAACGGCGGACGCGCGGTGCACTATCCCTGTCATGCGGCGCGTGCCTTCGTGCCCGATCCCGGCGAAATCGAAGCGCTCATCACGCGCCGCACGCGCGCCATCGTCATCGTCAATCCGAACAATCCCACCGGCGCGGTGTATCCGCGGGAGAATTTGACCGCCATTGCACGGTTGGCCGAGAAACATCGGCTGGTGGTGCTGTCCGATGAAATCTACGATCAGATTCTCTATGACGGCGCCGAGTTCGTGCCGATGGCGACGCTGGTGCACGATACCCTCTGCTGCACGATGAGTGGTTTGTCGAAGGTCTATCGGGCGTGCGGTTATCGTGTCGGTTGGGCGTCGTTTTCCGGCGATATCGAAAGCGCCGGCGACTATCTCAGCGGCCTGGAACTGCTGTCCTCCCTGCGCCTATGCAGCAACGTGCCCGGCCAGTGGGCGGTGCAGACCGCATTGGGCGGCCATCAAAGCATCCGCGAGCTGACGCTGCCGGGGGGCCGTCTGTACGAATCGCGGCAGTGTATTCTCGACGGCGTCGCACGCAGCAAGTACCTTAGGCTGTCGCGCCCCATGGGTGCTCTATATTCCTTTGTCGAGGTGCGCAGCGACGTGCTGCCGGATTTCGACGACCAGGTGTTCGCTCTACAATTACTGGAGAACAAGCATGTCCTGGTCGCTCCGGGCGTGAGCTTCAACGTTCCCTACCGGAACTGCTTCCGCATCACCAATCTCCCGGAGCCGCAAGTGCTCGCGACGGTGTTTGCGCGGATCGAAGAAGTACTCGAGGCGCACGCGGATGCCGCCGCGGTAGCCCCTGCGTTACAAGTCGTCGGATCCGTTACCCGCTGAACTCGAACTCGACGGGAATACGCCCCTGTGCATCCCGGCCGTGAAGTTGCGCCAGATCATTCAATTGACTGCGCAGCGCCGGCGGCACGTCGGGGCGTTCCTTCACAGTGCCTGATAACAGGCAGGTGCGTTGCGTCGCGACACAGTGGATCGAAGCCTGGACCGCCAACGGGCCGCCGCTATCGCTCAGTTGCGCGGTGATGCCGTCGAGGCTGATCGCGCCTTGCGCCAACTGCATGTGATAGCTGCCCAAGTTCGCACCCTGGGCGACCTGTGCCGATGCAAGATGCGACACGTCGATCTGTCCGACTGCCGACAAGGGCCTGACGAAGTCTCCCTTGACTTCGCTGAAATCGATGGCGGCGGTGCCGTGCCAGCCCGGAGCCACGCCGAAATCGTTCAGGTCTTCGATGGGTCCGCCGCCTTCAACGCCGCGCGCCGTATAGCCCGCTCGATTGATTTCCACTGAGCCGTTAATCACGAAGCCGCCTTTGACCCAGTGCAGGTTCGCGGTCACCGCCAAGTGGAGGAGGGCCGCCGGGTGAAGCCGCCACTCGAGCGCGCCGGCGTCACGCGCGTTGATGCTGACCTTGCCGGCGGAGCCGTGCCAAAGACTGCCGGAGAAGTCTTGCGCATGCACGGACGGCGGCAAAAAACGCGCGGCCATGGAGGCCGGCAAGGTGGCGATGATCACCGCCAGCAGCGCCGCGACGGCGATGAAAACCCACGGCCAAAAAGACCGCGACGGCGGGGCGGATCGCGAGGCCCGGCCGGCGACGCGGTCCGGCGATCCGGCGCCGCGGCCGGGAGGCCTGTTACCGCGACCGGTCGATCTATCGTTGCGGCTGGGCAAACGAGATACTGGCATTCACCACTCCGGGCCGGGCCGCACGATCCACTGTGATCGACTCAACCGCGAGACCATAGCGCGCATCGAGTGTGGCGACCCAACTCAGCATGGCATCGAAAGGCGCGGCCTCCAGCTGCACGCGCACACCAGTGCCCTCCGGCTGGGTGCCGCGCAGTGAACTCGCGAGTCCCGCCGCGCGCCCGACTCTGTCCACCACCACCACGGGCGCCTCGCCGGTGTCCGCGGGTTGCTCGCCGGCGGCGCGGATCTCGGCAGCATGCGCTTGCATCCACTTAAGATCCATCCGCTTGGTTTCGTTGCGCTTGACTGCGCTCGACACCGCGGATTGCAGGGGCAGAAGAATGCCGCCGACCAGGATGAGCACCGCCAAGCCGATGGCGCCGATGGTGACGGTGCGCTGTTCGCGTTCATGTAAACCGCTGTACCACGTTCGGAGCTTGTTCATGGTTGCGCCCGCGCAGTTTTACTGCGGACCTGCATCTGCGCCTCCACTCCGTCCGCGACGGGGTTGGAGGATTGTATGTCGGCCTTGAAGCCCTGTTTGTCGACCAGTTGTGAGAGATGCGACAGCGCGGCCAGGCTCGGCGCCTTGATTTTCATATCGAGAGCTTCCTGCCGATAGCTTAAGGCATCGATATTGGTTTTCGGGGTAACCGCGATGGCGCCGCTCAAGGCCTGAAGTGTGCGCAGAAAATATTGCGGTCCGGCCGCCGATTTGCGAATGCGATCGAGCCGCGATTGCATCTGGCGGCGAGGATCCTGCAGGGTGGCGGCAGGCATGGCTGCGGCGAAGACTTGCGCGATTTCCCCATCGAGCGCGGTCGATTGGCGATGCGCTTGATGAATTTGCAAGGCCTGCGCCGCCACATGTACCGCAAGCAGGCCCGCCGCCAAAAATGCCGCGGTTCGCCAACGGTGCCAGCGCTCGCCGTAGTCGGTTGCGCGCGCAAATTCACCCTGCAACAGATTGACCGCTTCCGTGTCGGTCAGGCCACCGGCAAGCCAGGCGAGCGGTCCATCGGAGAGGAGCTGAACTCTGAGTGAACCGAACTTGTCCGCCAGTCGCTCGAACTGCTCCTTGGCGCGCGTCCACTCTTCGCGGGTGGCGTACAGCACGATGCTTTCCGGCGATTTCGCATCCCCGGTGGCGTCGAGCGGGTCGGCCAATGGATCGGCGATCACACCGGCGACGACCAGTGCTTCGCTGACCGGCGATAACTCCACTGCGAACGGCAGTGCACCGGGGCGCCGCACGGCGAGGCGCTCCTTTTCCAGCCACAGCACGGTTTGCGCTGGGTTTTCCGGCATCAGCGATATGTCCGGGTACATGGCCGCAGGCTCGATGCCGACGGCGCTCAGATCGACCAGCCATCCTTGCAGGGTGGTACGCGATACCGCGGCCACCGGAGTTGTGCCGCTGGGACGGCGCCGGCCGATGGCAAAACTCAACTGATCGATGTCCTCCGTCAGTTGCTCTTCCAGCGCGAACGGCACCGCGCGAGCCAGTTTCAACCCGCTGCCCGGCGGTAGTTCCGGCTCCGCCAATAGGATCTGTGTGGCCGGCGCGAGCACCACCACCCTGGCTGAGCGCGCCACGGCTGCCGCGAGGCTCAAGGGGCCGCGCTGTTTGGTCGTCAGCGGGGCGCCGGTGGCATCGATCGTCAGCCACTCGGTCTCTTCTTGACCGGGTGACGGGAGGCGTAACAGCAGTGTTTGCGGCATGTGGCTAGATGGTTCCGAATGAGCGCAGCAGCGGCGTTACTTTTCCGCCGTTACCGCGCATCAAAAGACTGTACAAGGTGAACTCGGTAGTGCCAAGCGTGATGCGCGTGGTCAGGCGGAAATATGAGCTGTTGGTGACAAATGATACCTCGCCGGCTGATTTACCAAGCACGTTCCTGAAGGCTGTCGGATCGGGGAAACAGCCGGTTTTGCGGCCGGTGGCCAGCACTTCCGGGCTGCCCGAATACTCGCCGCTCAGATTATCCGCCAGGCTTTCGAGCACCAGTGCAGGCGCCGTGCAAATATTGATTTTCGTCAACGCACCGGGCAACGCGGTCACATAGGGCGCGATCTTGCGATAGCGATCCGCACCGAATCCGGGCAAGTTCATCAGTTCGGTGGGCGACATCATAGGGTAGTTGCCGGTACGGTAGGGCGGGACCTGCGAGGTGTAGATTTGATCCTCGGCGCCGTCCGGCGAGCCCGGAACGTCGTCGGCATCGATCCAATCGCGCGCCAGCGCCGCCCATTTGGGCTCCAAGTGGACCGACACCAGCAGTCGCTGGAACTGTTCCAGCGGCCTTGGGTCCTGTTTGCCGGTGGTTTGGTCGACCGCAGCCAAATTATTGAGATTGAAGCGACCCTGCATATCCTCCAGGGATCCCTGTAACGTGCCGATGGGCTCTCCCTCCGGGCTGTTTTCCGGCGTAATCGGCAGCGGCTGCGTCGCTTGCGCCCAAGGTGCGGCCAGGGTGGTCTGCTGGGGATTGTTCTGTAGATCCTGAGCCAGCGCATCGGCTGCCAGCGCTTCGGCGCCCATGCCGAACTGCAGCGCCTGTTCGGCTGCGAGCACGCCGATGGTGCGCCGTCGCTCCAGGAAACCGTCAAAGCTTAACTTCGAGGCCAGAATGGTGGCGAGCGCCACCAGGATGAGTGCGATGATCAGCGCCACGCCTCGCTGACGCCTTGGGGCCGCCCGGAAATATTTCATCCGGCCACCTCGATCAGGCGGCGAATGCGGCCCCAATCCTTGAATTCGACGACCAATTCCACCGCCACCGGCCGAGCCGTCAGCCCCTCAGGCAGTGGCATCGTCCCCGGTGGCCACTGGTTCTGCCAGGTTTGATTGCCGTCGAGGTAGCGCAATTGCACGCCTTTCACGCCAGTGAACAGGTCTCGCACGATCGGCTTGCTGCCCTGCACCGTATCGAGGGAGGTTTGGTAGCTGCGCTCGAGCACATCTTTGACCAATGCGTACGACACGCGTTGCAAGGTGCTGCGCTGCTGCCCGGCCGTGTTGGACCAGCCGCCGCGCGTCAAATCGACGATCGATGCGACGCTGTCGCTGGTCGAGCCGAAGCCTGCGCTCGGGGTGCTGGAATTGAAGCTCTGAGTAGCGAAGCTCATACCGCCGGAGCCTAAGCTCGACCCCACAGCGGATCCCGACGTGGCGCTGGAAACCGTGCCCGCCCCGGCCGTGCCGCGCAGTGCCGGCAGTGTGGGCAGTGCGGTTTGGCCCAGGGGGTCGCGCACCGGGCGCGGCACCAGTTCCGCGAAATCCTGCACCATCACACGCATGCCGAATTCGATTTCCCGTGATCGCTGTAGTGATTCCTCGGTGTGTTCCCCGGAGATGCGCGCGGCTCGGTAAGTGCCATAGCCCAGCGCCGACATGATCCCCAGGATCAGCAGTGCCACCAACATTTCGATCAAGGTGAAGCCTAAGCACCTTGCGGGACGGGGTCGGTGGGTCATTGCGTCATGGTGGGCGTGGTTGGAGAGGTCGGTGCGGGCGTGGGCGTAGCGGACGTGCCGTTGGCTCCCGGTGTGGCGTTGGGTAGGGTGGTGCCGACGGTCCAGTCGATCGCGTTGGAATTGCCGGTGGGCGGCGAAATCGCCGAGCCTAGAAATCCGGTGGATTCGGCGAGCGCGTTGCCCTTGGCCTTCGAGTCACCGGCCCAAACGCGTACCACGATGCGCTTCATGGTGGCGATGCTGGTATCGAAGTAGCGCGTATCGTAGTGCCACTTGCGGCCGGCGAAATCAAGCTCGCCGAGGTCGGTGTTTTGAGCGAATTTATTCAAGTTTAAGCGCACCTCGGCGATCCGGTTGAGCGCGATCCACTGCGCCAGCGTCTTATCGCGCAAATAGCCGCTGGTGCGCGCGGTGCCGCTGACCGTGATCATGAGCGCGGCAAGCCCCATGACGACGATCACCAAGGCGACCAGCACCTCGACCAGCGTGAAGCCGCGCCGGCGCGTGCGATTCACGAGTGCTTCGCCGCTTTATTCGAGTTCTCGAGCGACAGCTTACCCAGGGCATCGCCATCCACCGAAGCCTTGGCCTGCGTTGCATCCCGCAGCAGCGTCAGGCGAAACGGTGTCCCTTCGCCGCTCGCCGCGATGGCCAGTTGCGGCGCCGGCGGCGCGGTATCGTCGGACAGGTTCCGATCGATGGCCTTGAGCACGACGGTCTGCGAGTCGAGCTGCAGTTGAAAGCTCAGGCCTTTCGGCAGGTCGCGGCGGCGAAATTCGTGCTCTTGGTCCATAGGCAGCCACCGATCGCGGCGCGGTTCGTAGACCACGAATTCATAGGCGGTAGGCTCGATGCGCAGCCCAAAGTCGCGGCCCTCCAACAGGGCGCGGTCATGCAGCAGGCCGATCAAGCCCTCGATGCGCCGGCTCTCCTCATCGAGTTGGGTGTCGCGTCCCGTGACGCCGATCGACAATATGGCGAGGGAAATCACGACGGCCATGATCACCACGACCACCAAGATTTCGACCAGCGTAAAGCCCCTGCTGCGCATGTTGCGGCGCCCGCAGGCGGCGGGCTTATTTCTGTTCGAGCGTGGAGGTGCTGATGTCGGCGTCGTAGCCTTCACCGCCAGGCTTGCCGTCGCGGCCATAGGTCGTGATGTCGTAGTCTCGGCCATCCGCGCCGGGGCTCGCATACTGGTAGGGCTTGTTCCAAGGGTCTTTCGGCAACGTCGGCAGGTAGCCGCCGGAACGATAATTGGTGATCGAAGGGTCCACCGGCTGTTTGACCAGGGCGGCGAGACCTTGTTCGGTGGTTGGATACTTGAAATTGTCGAGCCGGTATAGATCAAGCGCCGTCTCGATCGCCCGAATATCGCTTTGCGCCCGCGAAACCCGGGCCTTATCGACGTTCTCCAGCACTTTTGGCACCACGAGCGCGCCCAGCACTGCGAGAATGACGACCACGACCATGATTTCGATCAGGGTAAAGCCTAGTTGGCGGTTGCGCATAGTGACCTCGGAAATTCGTTGAATGATACCAAAATAGGGAACACCGATGCCTCGTGACGCCGCAAATCGCCTCGCACAGATCGCCGCCGCACTTCAGTGGGATCGCGGCCGCTGGATTTGGTTGCTAACCATTGTGCTGTTGCTGGATCTCGTGTTCGGCCTTGGCGACAGTGTGGGGCAGCTGCTGCGCTATGACCGTAGCGCCATTGCGGCGGGCGGGTGGTGGCGGTTGCTTACGGCCCACATCGTGCACTTGAACCTCCACCACCTGATTCTAAACGAATTGGGCTTGGTGCTGATGTGGTCGTTATTCGCCGACAACTATGACGCGGTGGAGTGGTGCGTGATCGTGTTGTCCGCCGCTTTGGCGATCAGTTCCGGTCTTTGGTGGTTGAGCCCGCGCGTCAGCTGGTATGTCGGCGCCTCGGGCGTGCTGCATGCGGTGATGGCGGCGGGTACCGCCAAACACCTCGCGCAGCGCTCCTGGGATCGTTGGATCTTGTTGCTGGGCCTGTGCGCCAAGCTGGCATGGGAGCAGTTTAGCGGACATATCCAGCCATTGGTGGTCGTCGACGCGCACTTGTACGGCGCAGCGTGCGGATTTTGCGTAGGGGCTGCACTGTCGCTCCGGATCGCTATAATTCGCCACCGTTCCCGTGCCTAGAGGCTGAAGAGTTCATGTCACTTGCGTTTGTTTTCCCAGGCCAGGGTTCCCAATCCGTCGGCATGATGAGCACCTTGGCGAGACTCTCGCCGTTGATCGAAGCCACCTTTGCCGAGGCCTCCGAAGTGTTGGGCTACGATCTTTGGCGCCGATGCCAGGAAGGCCCGGCCGAATTGCTCAATGCCACGGAATGCACGCAGCCGGCGATGTTGTGTGCCGGAGTTGCGACGTATCGCCTTTGGCGTGAACGGGGCGGTGCCGTGCCCGCCATGATGGCGGGCCACAGTCTGGGTGAATTCACCGCATTGGTGGCCGCGGGCTATCTGGACTTCAAGACCGGCGTGGATCTGGTCAAGTACCGCGGCGAATTGATGCAGGCGGCCGTGCCCCCTGGCTTTGGCGCCATGGCTGCGATCCTGGGACTCGAGGATATCGACATCGAGGCCGCGTGCGAGGAGGCGGCGGCGGGCGAAGTCGTGGAGGCGGTGAATTTCAATGCGCCCGGCCAAGTTGTGATCGCCGGACAGGCGGCGGCGGTCGCACGCGCCATCGAGGCGGCGAGCGCCAAGGGCGCGCGGCGTGCCTTGCTGCTGCCCATCAGCGTTCCCGCACACAGCTCACTCATGCAGCCGGCGGCGCAGAGTCTGCGTGCCCGGCTCGATGACACCCATTTCGCCCCGACGAGTGTCGCGGTGTATGGCGTCGACGTCAAAACGCATTCCAGTCCGCAGGGCATACGCGCGGGGCTGGTCAAGCAGTTGTACACGGCGGTGTATTGGGCGGCCACCGTGCGCACGATGATTTCGGCCGGCGCGACCCACCTCATCGAGTGCGGACCGGGCAAAATATTGACTGCTCTTAATCGCCGGGTCGACAAGAACCGGGACTTGAAAATCATGGCGCTGGAGGATCCGCAGGGTCTGGACGATGCGCTCGCCGCCGCCGCACAGCTTCAAACGAAGATCGCTCTAAACTTAAGGATCGGCACATGTTGAATGGACAGATTGCCTTGGTGACCGGCGCTTCGCGCGGCATAGGGGCGGCGATCGCCGAGCGCCTGGCGCATGACGGGGCCCGGGTCATCGGCACCGCCACGACAGCGCAGGGGGCCGCCCGGATCGGCGAGGCACTGGCGGTGCACGGCGGCCGCGGCACGGTCCTCGATGTGCTCAAACAGGACTCGATCGAGGCATTGATCCAGGACATCGAAGCGCAGGAGGGCGCCGTCGGCATTCTGTGCAATAACGCGGGTATCGCTCGCGACACGCTGTTGCTGCGCATGAAGGAGGAGGACTGGGATGCCGTGTTGCAGACCAATCTGGCCTCGGTATTTAGGCTGTCCAAAGCCGTTTTGCGCGGCATGATGAAGGCTCGGGCGGGCCGCATCGTCAGTATTGCCTCGATTGTCGGCTTGACCGGGAATCCTGGCCAGGCCAACTATGCCGCTGCCAAAGCGGGCATCATCGGCTTTACGAAATCGCTGGCCCGGGAAATCGGCTCGCGCGGCATCACGGTCAACAGCATCGCGCCGGGATTCATCGACACCGACATGACCCGCGCCTTGAGCGAGGCGCAGCGCGCAGCGTTGAATAGCCAAATTCCGCTGGGCAGGCTGGGCCAACCGGCGGACATTGCCGCCGCCGTGGCGTTCCTGTGCTCCGCCGACGGCGCCTACATCACCGGAGAAACGTTGCATGTGAATGGCGGCATGTACATGCCCTAAGGCTAGGCGCGCGACGCCTCGGTAGCGAGGTGTTTTTTCACCCTATATTCGGTGACTTTGTCAAGGTAACCTTAAGTGGCCTTGAACTCAATTACACGTTGCGGGTAGCCGTAGTCGTCGCGTTCACATAAAATACGCGCCCTGTGATTCCTTAAGGCTGGCCGCGGGCTTAAGTTAGTTTAGTGCATACATAGTAATTCCGAGAGGACACCATAACGATGAGTACTGTTGAGCAGCAGGTTAAGAAGATCGTGGCCGAACAGTTGGGCGTGAAAGAAGAAGAAGTGACCAATGATGCCTCGTTCGTCGACGATCTGGGTGCAGACTCGCTGGACACGGTTGAGCTGGTGATGGCGCTCGAGGAAGAATTCGAGACCGAGATCCCTGACGAGGACGCCGAGAAGATCACCACGGTTCAGCAGGCCATCGATTACATCAATTCGCACAAGGGTAAGACCTAAACCCCATTGGGCTTGAACAGCGGCGGCCCCGATGTGTCTGCTAGGGCGCATCGGCCGCCGACTATGCAGATCCCTGTGAGGAGTTGCCGTTGAGCAAACGACGCGTCGTGGTTACGGGTCTTGGAATCGTCTCGCCGGTGGGCAACGACGTAGCGAGCGCTTGGGGCTCAATCTTGGCCGGCCGCAGCGGCATCGGTCCGGTCACGCGTTTCGACACCAGTAACTTTCCGACGCATTTCGGCGGTGAAATCCGCCAGCTGGATTTGGCACCGTACTTGAGCGTCAAGGATGCGCGCCGCATGGACGCCTTCATGCAGTACGGCGTCGTAGCCGGCATGCAGGCCATGCGCGATTCGGGCTTGGTGGCGACCGAAGCGAACTCGGACCGCATCGGCGTGCTGATGGGCTCCGGCATGGGCGGACTGGAGTCGATCGAGCAGACCTACGATAAGTATCTGGAGACGCATTCACCCAAGAAGGTGTCGCCGTTTTTCATTCCTGCCAGCATCATCAACCTGGTGAGTGGGCATCTGTCGATAGCCTTCAACATCACCGGCCCGAATCTCGCCATCGCCACGGCTTGCACCACCTCGACGCACTCTTTGGGCCTCGCCATGCGCCTGATTCAGTACGGTGAGGCGGACGCGATGTTGGCCGGCGGTTCGGAAATGGCGACTTGTGTCACCGGCATGAGCGGTTTCGCTCAAGCCAAAGCTTTGTCACAGCGCAATGATAATCCGCAGGCGGCCAGCCGTCCCTGGGACAAGGATCGCGACGGCTTTGTGATGGGCGACGGCGCCGGCGCGATGTTGCTGGAGGAGTACGAGCAGGCCAAGGCGCGCGGCGCGAAAATTTACGCGGAGATCGTCGGCTTCGGCATGAGCGGCGATGCCTACCATGTCACCGCGCCGCCGGACAACGGCGAGGGCGCCCGCAAGGCAATGGCCAAAGCGCTCAGCGATGCTCAGTTGAATCCGGACCAGGTGCAGTACATCAACGCCCACGCCACCTCCACGGAACTTGGCGATCGCGCGGAAACCCTGGCGATCCGGCGCGCGTTCGGCGCCGCCGCCGATAAACTGGCGGTTAGTTCCACCAAGTCGATGACCGGCCATCTGCTAGGCGCAGCGGGCGCCGTGGAAGCGATTTTTTGCGTGTTGGCATTGCGTGATCAAGTGGTGCCCCCGACCATCAACTTGGACCAGGCGGGCGAGGGCTGTGACCTGGACTACGTGCCCAAAGTCGCCCGTCAATTGTCGCTCCAATACACCCTTTCCAATTCCTTTGGGTTCGGTGGCACCAACGGTTCGCTCATTTTCCGCCGACCTTGAGCCGCTGAATCTCATCGAGCGGTTTCCGGAGGCGTATCCGGGGCTTCTCGAGAGCGGAGCCGCCATGGATGCGGCAGGCGGCAGCCGGTACGATATTTTACCGATGGCATGCGGTGAGTGCCTGCGGCTTGGATCGGATCGACTTCTGTCCGGCCCTTACTCGGGAGCGCCGGGGTTCCTCGCGGCGCTCGAGCAATGGTGGATGTCGCTGCGGCTTTCACCCGCCGCCCCGGAGCTAAAGGACCCGCCTGCGATAGCGACGCTGCCCTTCAGCGGCGGATGGCTGTTGTACTTGGGTTATGAGCTGGCGGCGGAAATAGAATCGCGGCTGCGGCTACCTGCCTGCGTCGATCCCGTCATTGCGCTGGCGATCAGGACACCGGCCGCTTGGATTCGCGATCGATCGAGCGGGCGCGCATGGCTCGTGGCCGAATCAGGCTATGAATCATTGCTCGATGATTTCGAGAGCAGGGCGCGGCACGCGCGCGATATTGCGCTGGAGCGCGGCACTTTATTCCAGATCGAGGAAGACGAGCCCGCGGCGTTTCAAGGTTCGGTGCGGCGCGCGCTCGAGTACATCGCGGCGGGGGATGTGTACCAGGCGAACCTCTCCCGGGAATGGCGCGGCAGGGCGGCGCATCCGGTCGCCCCGGTCACCGTCTATCAGCGTCTGCGTGCCACCAATCCGAGCCCGTTCGCGGCGCTCCTGCGCCACGGTGATTTCGCGCTGCTGAGTTCCTCGCCGGAACGCTTGGTGTCCGTTCGCGGCGACGCCGTGTCGACGCGGCCGATCGCGGGCACCCGGCCGCGGGGTGCCACGGCGGCTGATGACGCCTTACTGATCCGCTCGCTGCTCGACAACGAGAAGGAGCGGGCCGAGCACGTGATGTTGATCGATCTGGAACGCAACGATTTGGGAAAAATATGTGTTGGCGGCTCGGTGCGGGTCGATGAGTACATGAGTGTCGAGACCTACGCTCATGTACATCATATCGTCTCGAATGTCAGCGGCCGTCTGCGTGCCGATAGGTCGCCCATCGACGTGATTCGTGCGCTGTTTCCCGGCGGTACGATCACCGGCTGTCCTAAAGTGCGATGCATGGAGATCATCGCGGAACTTGAAGGGGTGGGGCGCGGTGCCTACACCGGATCCATAGGCTATTTGAACCGCGACGGCAGCTGTGACCTCAATATTCTGATTCGTACCATTACCGCACAGGGCGGACTGTTCCGCTTTCGCGCGGGCGCTGGAATCGTGGCGGACTCGAACCCAGCGCAGGAATTGGCGGAGACGCGTGCCAAGGCCGAAGGCCTGCTGCGGGCGCTTAAGGCCGGGCCGTGAGCGCGTGGATCAACGGCCGGCGCGGCACGCGGGTCGACTATCGCGATCGCGGACTGCAATACGGCGACGGCGTGTTTGAAACCATGCGGGTGCGTGGCCGCAAGATCCGCCTGTTGGAGTATCACCTCGAACGGCTCTACTCGGGTTGCCGTCGCCTCAAAATCTTGGCGCCCACGCCGCGCACATTGCGTCGCGAACTTGCGCGCATCGCGAGTGAAAGAAATGAGGGGGTATTGAAGCTCATCGTGACGCGCGGCAGTGGTGCACGCGGCTACCGGCCTTCCGGGCACGAACGCTGCCTGCGAATCGTGAGTCTGCATGCCATGCCGAGCTCTGCGCGGCAGGATGAGTCGCGACCGGTGCGGCTACGGATCTGCGCGACAGCGGTGGGCGCCAATCCGCGTCTCGCGGGTCTTAAGACTCTGAACCGGCTGGAATCGGTCGTGGCGCGGGCCGAATGGACCGACCCCGGGATCTGGGAAGGATTGATGCGCGACGTGGATGGCAACATCGTCTGCGGTACGATGTCGAATCTCTTTCTGCGGCGTGGATCGTCCCTGATGACACCGGTGCTGGATCGTTGCGGCGTTGCCGGAGTGATGCGCCGCTGGATCTTGGAAGCGGCCGGCGATCTTGGGTTGCGCGCGGTGGAGCGCCGTATACGCTGGCAGGACCTGGCTCAGGCCGAGGAGGTGTTCATGAGCAACGCCGTGGTCGGCGTGCGATCCGTGGGCTTCATTGCGCAGGGGGCTTTGCGGCTGCGGCCGACTCGATTCGATACCGCGAATCAGTTGCGCGACCGGTTGGAATTGCTGTGAGCCGCCGGCTGCGCGCACTCGCCCTGTCATGCGTCGTGTTGCTCGGTGTGGCTGCCGGCGGCGTCGTCTGGGTGGGTGTGCGCAGCCTCGATCAGCCGCTGCGGCTGGCGGCGCCCTTGCGTTTCAAGGTGGCCCCCGGCGCGAGCTTTGCGCGGGTAGTGGCCTCTTTGGCATCCCAGGGATTGGTTCCACAGCCGCGTGCCTGGGTGCTGTACGCGCGTTGGAAGCGCGTCGCGTCGGCGGTCAAGGCCGGCGAGTACGAGGTTCAGCCGGGAACGACGCCGCGCCAACTGTTGGCGAAGATGGTGAATGGACAGGTGCTGCTGCACTCCTTCACCATCATCGACGGCTGGCGAGTCCGGGATATGCTGCGCGCCCTGCGGCAAAATCCCGATGTAGCCAGCACGCTGCCCGAGGGGTCGTCCGATATCATGGCGAAGATCGGCGCGCCGGGCGTCGGGCCGGAGGGGCAATTTTTACCCGAGACCTATCGTTTCACCAGCGGCACCACCGACGTCGAATTGCTGCGCCAGGCGCACGCCGCGCTGCGCCGCGAGTTGGACGCCGACTGGTCGGGCCGTGATCCGGATTTGCCGCTGCAAAATGCCGAGCAGCTGTTAATCATGGCGTCCATCGTTGAAAAGGAGAGCGGCTTGCCGCAGGAACTGGCGAAAATTGCCGGTTTGTATTTGCATCGCCTCGCGATCGGCATGCGGCTGCAGGCCGACCCCACGGTCATCTACGGCATGGGCGATCGCTACGACGGAACCATCCACGCCGTGGATTTGCGCACGGACGGTCCTTACAACACCTATACGCGGGTCGGTTTGCCGCCCACGCCCATCGCGCTGGCGGGCGTCGCGGCGCTACGCGCGACCGCTCATCCCGAGAAGACCGACGCCATCTATTTTGTCGCCTCCGGCCGAGGCGACGGCAGTCACGTGTTCTCGGCAACGCTGCAGGAACACAACGCGGCCGTGGCGCAGTACCTCACGCGCGAGCGCCGCAAGACGCAAGGAGCGCGGCAATGAGCACGCTGGGAGCGCAGCAATGAGCACGCTGGGAGCGCAGCAATGAGCGGCACGGCGCAAACGATCGGCGTCGCCGGCGTAGACACGGCCGGCATAGGTGCGGGCGGCCGGTTTTTGACCATCGAGGGAATCGAGGGTGTGGGCAAGAGCACGCAGGTGGCGCGGATTGCCGCAATTTTGCGGGAGCGCGGCATCGCCCATGTGGTGACGCGTGAACCCGGCGGCACGCCGCTGGCGGAGCGGATTCGCGAGATCGTCTTGAATGCGCGTGATGAGCCGTTGCCCGCCGGCGCCGAATTGTTGCTGATGTTCGCGGCCAGAGCGGTGCATCTTTCGAACTACGTGGAGCCCAATCTGCGCGCGGGCCGCTGGGTCATCTGTGATCGCTTCACGGATGCCACCTATGCCTATCAAGGCGGTGGCCGCGGCTTGCCTGTCGATGATGTACGCCAACTGGAGGCGATGGTGCAGGGGGCGCGCCGCCCGGACCTGACACTGTTGCTGGATGCGCCGGTGGCGCAGGCATTGCAGCGCGCGCGGCAACGCAATGCTCATGCCGCTACGGATCGCTTCGAAAGTGAGCGGGCGGAATTCTTCGAGCGCGTGCGCGATGCCTATCTTAAGCGCGCGGCGGCGGAGCCTGAGCGCATCGCGGTGCTCGACGCCGGTCAGTCGGTGGACGAGGTCAGCGCGCGAATTCTGGCGCTGCTCAAGGCGAGATCATGGATTTCTT
>DATCDX010000240.1:0-2322 GCA_036510475.1 Steroidobacteraceae bacterium | reverse complement strand
TACGAGGCCCGCAACTGGCCCGCCGAATTGCCACCGCGCCCCGGCGTCACGCAGCCGGGCGCGTGCTACGGCATGCGCTGACGGACTCTCGCAGGGGCTTCGCGCAACAGATTGTGGAGCGCAGGCGACCACCTTGGTGGCCTTGCGCGCGTCCTCTTCGGGGATATCACGCGCCGGTCGATTTTCAGCGTGACGCGCTCCGGCACGACGTTGGTGTTGCTGCCGCCATCGATGCGCTGACGCCGCTGCGCGAGACGCTCGGCGTGGACGTACAGCGACAGCAGCAGCCGCTTCGCCACGCGCAGCGCGTCCACAAGCGCGGCGGTAATCGACGCCTGCCTCGGCGTCGCGCATTGAGGATGACCACCGTGGCCCGCGTCGTCATTCCCACCATGACCCACGGCGTCATTCCCGCGCAAGCGGGAATCCAGTGTCGTTGGGTTGACCATTGGCCGAAGTCGCTGGATTCCCGCCTTCGCGGGAATGACGGCAGATGTGGCAATTACGGCAAATGTGGCGGTGGCGGCAAATGTGGCAATGACGAAATGCGGCGGTGACGGCTCCGTTGGCCGGCAGCGCCGCGTGCGCCGCGCGGCCGATCAGCGTCACTTCGAGCTGCACACAACCATTGTGCGCAATGCCGATGTCGTAGCCGAACCGGCGCAGTCCCGGCATCTTTACATCGTCTTTACAGCCAGTCGCGCCGAAGTTACGCAACCTTGAGGCCGACGCTGGAATGATGCAGGCATTGGCACAAACCTCTCGGGCGCCCGACATGATGGATCTCGTTTTCGTTGTTCTGATCGTCGCCTTTTTTGCGGCTTCGGTGGGACTCGTGCGCTTCTGCGCGAGTCTGCGGCGCGCGCCGGAGCGGACATGAACTGGGTGTATTGGATGAGCGCCGCCGCAGCCCTTCTCGTGTTCATCTACCTGATCGTCGCGCTGTTCAAGCCGGAGCGCTTTGAATGAACACCTGGGGCTGGCTGCAAATGGGCCTGTACGTGCTCGTGCTGCTGCTTTCGGCGAAACCGCTGGGCAGCTACATGGCCGCCGTCTACGAAGGACGCGCGACACGGGTGCTGCGCATCGGCGGCCCGCTGGAGCGCCTCCTGTACCGCAGCGCGGGCGTGGACCCGGCACGTGACATGAGCTGGATCGACTATGCAATGGCGATGCTGTGGTTCAACTTGCTGGGCGCGCTGGTGGTCTACGCGCTGCAGCGGATCCAGTTGTGGCTGCCGCTCAATCCACAGGCGATGGCCAACGTCAATCCGGATTCCGCGTTCAACACGGCGACGAGCTTTGCCACCAACACCAATTGGCAAGGGTATGGCGGCGAGAGCACGATGAGCTATCTCACGCAGATGGCCGGTCTCGGCGTGCAGAATTTCGTCTCGGCCGCGTCGGGCATGGCGGTCCTGGTCGCGCTGATTCGAGGCTTCACCCGCAAGCAGGCCGCCGGCATCGGCAACTTCTGGTTCGACCTCGTGCGCTCGACCGTCTACGTTTTGCTGCCGCTGTCGCTGGTGCTTGCGCTGGCGCTCGTCAGCCAGGGCGTCGTGCAGACCTTCGGCAAGTACCAGACTGCAACTCTGGTCCAGCCGGTCACTTTCGATGCGCCCAGGAATGGCCCGGACGGGCAGACGCTCAAGGACGACAAGGGCAACGCAGTCACCGAGAAGACGACGGTGACCGAACAGACGATCCCGCTCGGGCCCGCCGCGTCGCAAATCGCCATCAAGCAGCTCGGCACCAACGGCGGCGGCTTCTTCAACGTCAATTCGGCGCATCCGTTCGAGAATCCGACACCGCTGTCGAATTTCCTGGAGATGCTGGCGATCCTGCTGATTCCGGCGTCGCTCTGCTACACCTTCGGGAAAATGATCGGAGACACGCGCCAGGGACGGGCGCTGCTCGCGGCAATGACGCTCGTATTCGTCGCATTGCTGGCCACCACCTACGCATTGGAGGCGCCGGGCAATCCGGTGCTCGCCCATCTGGGCGTCGATCAGGTCGCAAGCGACACCAATCCCGGCGGCAACATGGAAGGCAAGGAAGTGCGCTTCGGCGTCGCGAACTCCGTGTTGTGGGCCGTTGCGACCACGTCGGCCTCGAATGGCTCGGTCAATTCAATGCACGATTCATTCATGCCACTTGCAGGGATGTTCCCGATGTGGCTGTTGCAACTCGGCGAGGTGATCTTCGGCGGCGTGGGTTCCGGACTTTACGGAATGATCGTGTTCGCGATCGTCGGGGTCTTCATCGCCGGCCTGATGGTCGGGCGCACGCCGGAGTACCTGGGCAAGAAAATCGGCGCCTATG
>DATCDX010000239.1:0-8177 GCA_036510475.1 Steroidobacteraceae bacterium | reverse complement strand
TCAACCTGGTCACGTCGTCGTATTCGGCGCGGCTGCTGGCCGAGCACGGGATTCAGCATGTCGTGCACTGGCAGCGCGGCGTCGATGTGCAGTTGTTCGATCCCGCGCGGCGGACGCGTGGGCGGGAGGGCGGTGCGGGTGGCGCGGATGGCGCGGGCGCGGGCGCGGGCTCCGCTCCCCTAGCGCTCTACGTCGGTCGGCTCGCGTGGGAGAAGGGGCTCCAGCGCTTGGAAACCCTGGTTCGCTCGGGCTCCGTGCAACTCGAGGTGATCGGCGACGGCCCGGACCGCGAACGCCTCGAGCGTATCTTCGACGGAACACCGACGCGTTTCCTCGGGGCTGTCACCGGCGTCGAGCTCGCGGTCGCCTACGCGAACGCTGACTTGTTCGCATTCCCGTCGACGACCGAGACGCTCGGACTCGTACTTCTCGAGGCCTTCGCTAGCGGCCTCCCGATCGTTGCGGCCGAGTCGCCGGCCAGCCGCGAGCTGCTCGCCGCCAGCCCTGCGGCGCGGTTGTTTCCGGCTGATCGTCCGGAACTCGCGGTGCGGGCAGTGCACGAACTTCTCGCCAGCGGCACGCGGGAGGAACTCGGCCGGATCGCCCGCAACGGCGTGACCGGCTGGGATTGGGCATCCGCCACTGCCGGGCTCATCGACGAGTACCACGCGGTGCTCGTCGAACATGCGAGTGTCGAGCGACCGGATGCCGCGCTCGGCGTGGGCGCGTAAGCGGCGGACCCGTAGCGCGGGCATGCGTAGCGCGGGCATCCGCAAGTCAACGGTCGACGCGGCCAGGCGACTCAGATTGTCGGCGCTGTGCATCGTCGAGTCCGCAGAGTCATCGAAAGTGCCTGCTTTGGACGAGAGTGCCGGTTCCGCGGGTAACTCTCGTCCGGAACTGGCACTCTCGCAACATGAACAGGTGCCGCCGGAGTGCGTCGCATGGACTCCGTGCAATTTGTCAACGCAGGTGTGCGTGGTGGAGCATCATGGTGGAGCCTGGTACTGGAGCGTCAATGTCGAGCGTCAATGTCGAGCGTCAATGTGCGGGATCGAAGCAGGAGGTGGGCAGATGAGTGCGGAGCAGCATCCGTTCGGGCGTGACTATTGGGAGGACCGTTACGGTGCACCCGGGCTCGCCTGGAGCGGCGATCCGAACCCGGTGTTGGTCGCCGAGGTGACCGGAATGACGCCGGGGCGAGCGCTCGACATCGGAAGCGGCGAGGGCGGCGACGCGATCTGGCTGGCGATGCACGGATGGCAGGTCACTGGCGTGGACATCGCCGTGAAAGCGCTTGAGAAGGCGCGGGTGCTGGCAGAATCCGTCGATCAGGCTGCTGCGGACCGCATCGACTGGCAACAGCACGACCTCACAACCTGGTCGCCGGAGCCGCGGTCGTATGATCTCGTGTCCTCGCAGTTCATGCATCTGCCCGAGCCGCGCCGCACGACGCTGTTCCTGTCGCTGGCTGCTGCGGTCGCACCCGGCGGAACGCTGCTGATCGTCGGTCACGACATATCGGATGCCGATGCTGGCGCCCACAGGGACCACATGCTCCAGCTGATGTTCACCGTTGAGGACGTGATCTCCGCGATCGACAGTGAGCAGCTGAGCGTCGTCGTGGCTGAGTCGCGGGGGCGTGCGGGTGGTGGTGGTGCGGCCGGAGGCGCGGGTGGTGGTGCAGGTAGCGCGGGCGCTGGCGGTGCGGGCGGCGCGGGCGCTGGTGGCGGCGCTGGTGGCGGCGCCGGCGGCCATCCCGCGCGCGACGTGGTGGTCAAGGCGACGCGCGCCTAGTCCTCCACAGCCGGCCGACTCAACGACTTATCCCGAGATGTGACGAACGCCCTGTTTGCGCCTGTCGCATCACTCGAGAATGAGGTATGCCACTCATCTTCGACGGGATCACAGCGAAAGCAGAGCGTGTCTGCCAGCTCGTAGCATCCGTCGACGGTGCCCGAAACGGCGCCAGCGACAGCGGTGTCGGCCGCGACCGCGACGACGACGACGACGGTCGGTCGAACGAGATCGCCATCATCGCGGGGCTCGATGACGCAGGGCTGCTCGAGCTGAGCCAGGCATCCGCAGAGTTGGTCCGGGCCGCAGAGACCATCGTCGCCCTGGCTGCGGGTGAGATCGAACGCCGGTCCCGTCGCGAACTCGGATACAACGGGCTCGCACAGCGCTCGGGGCACCGAACTGCCGGCGACCTTGTGCGGAGCATCAACAAGTCGTCCATGGGTGACGCGACCCGCCTTGTGCGTGTGGGCCGCTCGCTGATCGAGGCCGGCTCCGCGCGCCCGACACATCCGATCCGGATGCCCCACCTCCTACCCACGACACCCCCGACGCGGCTCCGTGGTTGGCCTCCGTCTCGGCGGCGCTGTTGGACGGGAGGTTGTCTGCGTCCCAGGCCGACAGCATCCGTCGCGGGTTGGGAAAGCCTGCCCCAGGAGTCGACGCGGCGGCACTCGCATGTGAGGCCGAGCGCCTGGTCGCCAACTGTTCGGACGCGCATGCCGACCGCTTGTTCATGCTGGCGAGACAGGCGCGAGACGACATCGATGAGGCCGGGATAGCCGACCGCGAGGAAAGGATGCGTGCCGGCGCTGCCTGCGTTTCTTTCCTCAGTCGGATGGGATGTGGCGGCTCATCGGACTCTTCGATCCCGAATCGGCCGCGCACGTGAGGGGCTATTTCGACGCGATGACCAGTCCACGTCGTGGTGGGCCGCGGTTTGTCGACAAGGCACAAAAGGCTGAGGCGGACGCGATCGCCAACGACCCGCGAACCACCGAACAGCTGCTTCTCGACACGTTCGTCGATACGATTCTCGTGGCGTCGGAAGTGTCTCCATCGACGATGCTCGGCTCGCGGCGTGCGAGTGTTCGAATCCTCGTGCCCGCGACAGCACTCGGCTCGCCAGGGTCGGACTCGCCAGAGCGCGGGATCGGGCATGGGCACATCGAAGGTTTCGCCGAGCCTGTGTCGATTGAGACCGTCGAGCGTCACATCTGCAATTCCGGCTGGACCGCAGTCGCCTTCGACGATGACGGCCAATGCGTGAACGTGGGGCGGGATCAACGCCTGTTCACAACGAGGCAACGAGTAGGCCTCGCCGCTCGAGATTCCGGATGCTGCTGGCCCGGCTGCGAGCGACCGCCGTCCTGGTCAGAATCGCACCACGTCAACGAATGGAAAGCCCACCAGGGCAAGACCGACATTGCTGACGGCATTTTGGTTTGCCGTTTTCATCATCTTTTGCTCCACAACCGGCATTGGCGAATCATCCGGGGTGGCGGACAGTACGCATTGGTGCCGCCCAGGACCGAGCCCGACCAGAGCGTACGCGTTCTAAATAACAAGAGTGCAGCGCTCCGCGACCTGATGCGATCATGGTCGCAGTCGCGGCCAGAACTGCAGGAACCGTCGGCAGGTGACACGCATGCTGACTCGAAGTAGCCGCGGTGACAGGGGCCAAGCCAATAGCGCCGGCATCAGCGAAGCCGGCAGGAGCGACAGCAGTTGCGACGGCAACGGCAACGGCAACGGCAACGGCAACGGTAACCGCGGCCATGGCGGCACCTGCGCCGGCGACGGCAGCAGCAATAGCAATGGCGCCGACAACGGTAACGGTAGCAGCGACAGCTACGGCGCCACCGTCGATGGCAGTGGCGATGGCGGCGCCGTTGTTGATAGCCAGGGTTCGGGCGACGTCGCGGGCGGCCAGATCGATCTCGAATTGGAAATCACCACGCTGCGCAACCAGCGCATCTGGGTGAGAATCATCGGGCATCAGGAGATGCTGGACGGGCGGCCGTTACGCGCCTTCGGCTCGGTGCAGAACGTGCAGGCGCAGAAGCTGGCGCAAATTGCGCTGGAGAACAGCACCGGGTGGCTAAAGCTGTCCATGAACATGGCGCACATGCATGCCTGGCGCTGGGATCGGACGCTCGATGTGTTCGAATTCGCGATCGTGGAGGGTCAGGAGGCGCGCCTGCCGACCGTGTTTCCGGGCATGCATAAATTGATGGCGCGGGTGCATCCGGGGGATCGAAGCGCGGTGCGGCGTGCCATTGATGATGCGTTTCAAAATCATGTCGAGGTGCAGGAAGAATTCCGGCTCAAGGGCGGCGATAGCCGCTATCGATGGTACGCGGCGATTGCGCGCCCCCTGTTCGACGCAGGCACTGTGCCGCGCGGGTTGGTGGGGGTCATCCAGGACGTGACGGCGCGGCGCGACTCGGAGGTTCGCTTGCGACGCTCCGAGGAATTGTTGCGGGCGACCACCGCGAATGCCGCGGACACGCTGATTTTGGTGGATACGGACTTGCGGGTGCGCTTCATCAACAAGAATGTGGGCGGCCTGGCGATCGACCAAATCATCGGTCGTGAGGTCGGCGTGCTGTTGCCGGAGACGGCGCGCGCCCGCGTGTTGTGGAAGCTGCGGGATATTTTGGATACGGGCGAGACGGCCACCTACGAATTCGAATGTGTCGAGGACGATCAGGTGCGGTACCTTGAAAATCGCGCGGTGCTGGTGCGCGACGATGGCACCGGCAACGGTATTTCCATTTCCATGCGCGACATCACCGAGCGCAAGCGGCTGGAGCAGGAAATCTTGGATGTCTCGGGTCGTGAGCGGCAGAGCATCGGCCGCGATTTGCATGACGGCTTGGGCCAGGAACTGACGGGCGTGGCGCTGATGTTGCGCGGTTTGGCGGGGCGGATTCAGAAGCGCAGTCCGGAAGCGGTTGACTACGTAAATGAAATCGTCGGCCTCGTGAACCAGTCGATCGAGAGTGCGCGCTCGCTGGCGCGTGGGCTGCTGCCGGTGCGGACGGAAACCGGCGGTCTGGCGTTCGCGTTGCGTGCGTTGGCCGCGCGCAGTCATGATTTGTACGGTTTCGAGGTGAAGCTGCGAGCTGAAGTGTGGCCGGAGTTGACGCTAAGTGAAACCAATGCCAGTCATTTATACCGCATCGCGCAAGAGGCGCTGACCAATGCCGCCCGCCACGGGCGCGCCACCTTGGTCGATATTTTCTTGCTGGTGACCCGCAATACGTTTTTGCTGCGCATCAGCGATAACGGCGTGGGGTTGCGCGTGCCAGTCGCGGCTGCCGCGAGCGCGGGCTCGAGCACGGGTCCGAGCTCAGGTTCAGGGTCAGGGTCAGGGTCAGGTTCAAGCCCTAGCCCGAGCTCAAGCCCAAGCGCAGGCCCAAGCGCAGGCCCAAGCGCAGGTGCAGGGTCAGGGTCAGTCTCGGGCTCGGGCTCGGGCTCGGGCTCGAGCTCGGGCTCGAGCTCGGGCATGGGCTTGAAGATCATGAAGTACCGGGCGAACATGATCGGTGCGACCTTTGAGATCGCGGCCAATGAACCGCGCGGCACGGTGGTGCGGGTTACGGGTGAGCAACCCTCCACGTCAGTTAAGCTACAATCGGCTCACGCCCATTAAGGAGGATCCGACCATGGCTGCCAGTAACGCATGGATTCGTTCATCAGTGTCTCAATCAGGTGCCGCCGCCGGCAAGCGCCGCGCGCGCCGTGTGCTGATCGTCGACGATCATCCGATCGTGCGTCAGGGCTTGCGGCGGGTCATGGAGAACGAAGAGGACCTGATCGTGTGTGGCGAAGCGGAGACCGGGCGCGATGCGCGCATCGCCATCAAGGAACTCAGCCCCGATGTCATGATCGCGGACATCAGCTTGAAACAGGGCGACGGCATCGAATTGGTGCGCGATGTGCGCGCGCATCATCCGCAGCTGCCGATTTTGGTGTTGTCGATGCACGATGAGACGATTTATGCGGAACGCATGCTGTCCGCCGGCGCCAATGGCTACATCATGAAGCAGGCTGCCAGCGAGCAGTTTCTGGTGTCGTTGCGGCGCGTGCTGGACGGCGGCATTTATGTGTCCGAGGCGGTCGGCAACAACATGATTCAGAAGTTCGCCGCCGGCGGCTCCTACATATCGGCTAATCCGATCGATCGGCTGAGCAATCGCGAGCTGCAGATTCTGCATATGATCGGCAAGGGAATGAGTACCCGCGAGACCGCGCATTCCCTGAATTTGAGCATCAAGACGGTGGAGTCGCACCGCCAGCGCATCAAGCGCAAACTCAATCTGACCACCGGCATGCAGCTGGTTCAATATGCCGTGAACTGGTTTACGGGCCGGGAAACCGGCAACACGGCGCAAGCCGCCAAGGACGCGGCAGAGCCGGGGCCCTCGAGCGAACCCTCGGGAAGGGCGTAGACGGCTCGGAAGCGAATGTGCAGATTGAGAGTTTCCGCGGGGATATCCGCAGTTGCCTCGGCAATAATCCGATAGCGCCGCCGCAATTTGGGCCGGGCGGCGTGGCGGAATGTGAAGCCGGACACAGTGCCGGCGGTGCACATCAAATCTTTGAGCGTTCGTGTGGAGATCTGCAATAAGTGATTCCCCTACAGTCAAGTCAGCGTGCGCCGCGCCGATATCCCCATGATTAGAAGCAGGGTTGCGGGGTCGCCTACTGTGTCCGACATGGAATCTGTGACGTCGATCACAGGCGTGGCATCGCCTGCCATTTTGTTGGCGGAGGATGACCCGGTCACGCGGATGCTCATGACGCGTTTCTTGAAGAACGCGGGCTATGAGGTGGATGCGGTGGCGGACGGCTCTGAAGCGCTCGACAAGATGACCAAGCGTTACTACCCGATGTTGGTGACGGATTGGGAAATGCCGGAGATGGATGGCATCGCGCTGTGTCGAGCGGTGCGCAACATGCAGCTCGACGGCTATGTTTATGTCTTGCTGCTCACCGCACGCGATGCCAAAGAGCACATCATCGCGGGCCTGGAGGCGGGCGCGGATGATTACTTGGTCAAGCCGGTGCACGAGCCTGAACTCATTGCGCGGTTGAATGCGGGCCGGCGGATTCTGGATCTGGAGCATTCGTTGCGGGTGGCGAATCAGCGCAATCGCATTTTGTCGATCACCGATGCGTTGACGGGCGCTTACAATCGGCGCTATCTGATGGAGCAGCTGCCGCGGGAGTTGGAGCGCTGCCGCCGTTATGCGTATCCGTTGTCGGTGCTGATGTGCGACATCGATCATTTCAAGCAGATCAATGATGCGCGGGGCCACGCAGCCGGAGATGAAGTGCTGCAACAGTTTGCCGCGCGTGCACAGAAGTCGCTTCGCACCAACAGCGATTGGGTGGCACGCTATGGCGGCGAGGAATTTCTGATCGTGCTGCCGGAAACGGCGCACGCGGATGCGATGTTCGTGGCGGAAAAATTACGCGCGCTGGTCGATTCGTGCGGCTTCGCCACGCGCGAGGGCGATGCGATGGTGTCGGCGAGTTTTGGCGTGGCGTCGACCGGGCCGAGCGGGCCGGACTTGTCGCTCAAGGTGGATGCGTTGATTCGAACCGCGGATGAGTGTCTGTACCTGAGCAAGCAGGCGGGCCGCAATCGCAGCTGCGGCCAGGAGATCGCGGTGACTATGCCGCAACTTAAGGCGCAGGCTTAAGGCCCGCTTATGTTGACCGATTCACAGGGCCTGGGGGGATAAGAAGCTGGAAGGCGACGAGGGAGAGCAGTCGCCTTCCAGCTTCTTATCCCCTCAGACCGTTCGCATTGGGCCGATGTATATCAATGTATATCACCGCGCAAGAGAGGGCAGTTCGGGTACCTTTTGCGGCGGGGTGGCGGGCTCAGGCGGTTTTGCGCAGCTCGGCGTTGACGGCGTGGAGTTTGTCGGTCAGCTCTTGAACGAGGCCGCCGATGCCGTCGATTGAATTGGCGCGCGCGGCGTCCTCTAGGCTGGCGGCGGCGGCGCTTAGGGCTGCGGCGTGAATATTGGCGCTGGCGCCTTTCAGGGCGTGGGCGCGTTTGCCGACGGTGTCGAAATCGCTGTCGCGCAGTGCCGATAGAATTTCCGCGAGGCATTTGTCGCCGCTCATCACGAAGGTCTCGATGAGCTCGCGTTCGAATTCGGCATCACCGCCGGTGAGTTCGCGCAGTGCGTCGCGGTCGACCGGGCTGTGTGCGAGATCGGGCTTCAAGTAGCGGGCGAGACAGTCGGCGAGCTGCGTGGGTTCGATGGGTTTGCCGAGATGGGCGTCCATGCCGGCAGCAATGCAATTTTCGCGATCTTCGCTCATGACATTGGCGGTGAGGGCGATGATGGGCAGAT
>DATCDX010000238.1:0-2917 GCA_036510475.1 Steroidobacteraceae bacterium | reverse complement strand
CGGCGAACTGATCGGCGCCACGATTCTCATCAACCGGCGGCCGGTAACGCTGCCGGTCGAACCCGTCCTCAAGCTGATTGGGCTCGGGGTGTCGGTGGCAATTGCCGCTATAACGGGCGCCAGCATGATGGAACGCTGGATGACCATGGCCCTGTTCTGGTACGCGCCGCGTAGCGCAACAATGCCCGACCCCATTTTCGGGCGATCGCTCGACTTTTACCTGTTTACGCTGCCGGCTGCGCAGCTCATCACCGGATGGCTGATGATACTGTCGGTAATCGTCTGCGCGATCGCCGCTGCGTTCGTCGTCCTCGTCATCGGCGGTACGCGCATCTTGACGCAGGGGCGAGTTTCCGCGGTGCCGACCAGACTCTGGCGCGGCTTGTCGATCAGCGTCGCCGCCTTGTTCTTAATGCTCGCCGCGAGCGTGTACCTGGGCCGCTTCGAGCGGCTATTCCAGGACGGCGCAGTCTTTACGGGCGTCACCTACACGGACGCGCACGTCACCCTGAACGGTATGCTGGCAGTCTGCGTGGCGCTGGTCGCCGGCGCGGTCATCGCCGGGGTTGCTGCAGTCTCGGCACCGCGCCCGCGCTGGCTTCTGGCTACCGCCGTTCCAGCCATCGCCTGCTACCTGATCGTCGCCGTCGTGCGCTGGTACGTCGGTGATTTTATCGTTGCGCCGAACCAGCTGGTGCGAGAGCGGCCCTTCATCGCCCACAATATAGAAATGACACGGCGGGCTTACGCGCTCGACCGCATCGAGACGCACGCGTTTCCCGCCGACACTGGAATCGAGGCGGTGGAACAGGCCAAGAACCAGACGACGCTCGAGAACATACGTCTATGGGACGGGCGGGCGTTGCAGGATACGCTGCGTCAGATTCAGGAAATCCGGACTTACTACGACTTCCCAGGCATCGACATCGATCGATATCAGATCGGAGGTTCGGTCCGCCAGATGATGCTGGCGACCCGCGAACTCAATGTGGACAAGTTGCCGCAAAGCAGCCGCAACTGGATCAACGAGAAGCTGATCTATACCCACGGGTACGGCGTCACGATGAACCCAGTGAACGGCTTCACGCCTGAAGGGCTGCCGACACTCGTCCTCAGCAATATGCCGATCCAAAGCACGATTCCGGGTCTTACCGTGACGCGCCCGGAGATTTATTTTGGTGAGCTCACCAATACCGATGTCTACGTCAAGACTCGCCAGAAGGAATTCAACTACCCGCAAGGCGATGCCAACAATTTGACCTCCTACCAGGGCAATGGCGGCATTCGGCTGGGCGGCTGGCTCCGCCGTACGCTGCTCGCGCTCGATCGCGGCGATCTCGCGAAACTGCCGTTCAGCGACGATGTGAATTCGGAGAGTCGTTTGCTGATGCGTCGCCGCTTAAGCGAACGCGTGCAGGAACTCGCGCCGTTTCTCACGCTCGATCCGGATCCCTACGTCGTGGTCGGCGAGGATGGCCGACTCTACTGGCTGATGGACGCCTTCACGACGTCCGACAGCTACCCGTACGCGCGCCGTTACACGCTCGGCAATGACAGCATCAACTACATTCGCAACAGCGTGAAGATCCTGATCGATGCATACACCGGGCAGACGACATTCTATGTGTTCGACACGCACGATCCGGTTATCGCCGCCTATCGGACGGTATTTCCCGGCTTGTTCACCGACGCGGCGGCGATGTCGGCCGCCGCGCGCAAGCATGTGCGGTACCCCGAACTGCTGCTGAACGTACAGGCCGCCGTCTATGGCCTCTACCACATGACCAATCCCGATGTGTTCTACAACCGGGAGGACCTGTGGAGCGTGGCCACGGAGGTGGCTTTGCCCGATCAGCGCCAACAGGCGATGGAACCCAACTTCGTGCTGATGACCCTGCCGGGCGAACGGTCGAGCGAATTCATCGCGATCCTCCCGTTCACGCCGGCCAATCGCAACAACCTGATTGGCTGGATTGCAGGTCGAAGCGACGGCGAACACTATGGCGAGGCGGTGGTCTACGACTTTCCCAAGACCAAGCTGATCGACGGACCCTCGCAGATCGAGGCTCGCATAGATCAGAACGCCCAGTTGTCTGGTCAGTTGTCACTGTGGAATCAGCAAGGTTCGCACGTGCGCCGCGGCAGCCTGATCGTCATTCCGATCGGGCGGGCGCTGCTCTACGCGGAGCCTATCTACCTGCAAGCAGATCGCAGTCCCATGCCCGAGCTGCGGTTGGTGGTGCTTGCGGTGCAGGATCGGCTCGCTTACGGGCCGACGTTCGAAGCGGCGCTGGCCGCCCTGTTCGGGACGGCCCCCTCGATGCTCAGCGCGCAAGTCTCGCCGGTCGCGCCCTCCGCACGGCCACCGAGCGCCACAACCGTGCTGCCGGCAGCTCCGGGTGACATCAACGCCCTGATCGCCGAGGCGGCTCGGGACTTCACCGATTATCAGCAACTGACTGCTGCCGGAAAGCTCGCTGAGGCCGGTGAGAAATTGGAGGCGCTGAAGCGCACACTGGAGGAGCTGCAGACTCGTCGTCATTGATCGAGGATACCTTTTACTACTTTATTAAGCGCCTGCCAATGATCGCAAGGGGCAGATCGTGAACGGCACTGTGCCTGGCGGTGACCCGCCCACGAGCCTTCTGAGCCGCGCTATCGTGTCCGCGGCCATTCGGAATTCGTTGACGAAGCTCGTCCCGCGTGTGCAGTTCCGAAACCCCGTGACTCTCGGGGTCTATGTTGCGAGCATCTTCACGACGATCTTCGGATTGGCGACGGCCGTCGGTGCGCCGGATGGCGCACGGCGCGCGGCATTCGTTCTTGCCATCGCGGTGTGGCTGTGGTTGAGCGTCCTGCTGGCGAATTTCGCAGAATCAGTCGCCGCAGAGTGGGGCAACGCACGAGCGGCGACGCT
>DATCDX010000237.1:0-2706 GCA_036510475.1 Steroidobacteraceae bacterium | reverse complement strand
CAATGAGCGGATCGTGCTATACCGCAAGAGTGACGGTCATGCCGTAGCGCTCGAGGACGCTTGCGCGCACCGCAAGTTGCCGCTGTCCATGGGACGCATCAGGGGCGACAACGTGGAATGCGCCTATCACGGAATGACCTATGACGGCAGCGGCCAATGCGTGCGCCTGCCCTGCGCGGACCGCATTCCGCAGGGAGCCCGCGTCCACAGCTACCCCATCGTCTCGCGCTACGGCTTGTTGTGGATCTGGATGGGCGATCCGCACCTGGCTACGCCGTCGGCAATATTCGGCGTCGAGCATTACGGCGATCCCGCCTGGGGAATTACCCGCGGGGATGCGATGACCGTCGATTGCAATTATCTGTACATGACGGACAATTTGCTCGACCCCTCGCACGTCGCCTGGGTTCATCCCGGATCCTTCGGCAATGCAGCCTGTGAGTCCGAGACAGTCCACGTCAAGGCCGACCCGGCCGGCGTGACCGCGTTTCGCTGGATGCGCGACGTCGAAGTCGCGCCGCTCTATGTTCCCTTCGTGCACTTCTCCGGCGCCTGCGATCGATTGCAGCATTACGAGGTTCGTTATCCAAGTCATGCGCTCATCAAGGCCGTGTTCGTGCCGGCTGGAGCCGGCAGCGTGGAGGCTGAGCGTCACAAATCCGCCTTCGTCATGGACTCATACAATTTCTTGACGCCCGTCGACGAGCAGCATACCCGCTACTATTGGTTTCAAATGCGCAACGTTCTGCCCGACGATCCGCAGGTCTCGCAACTGCTGGCCGACGGCGTGCGCGGTGCCTTCGAGGAAGATCGCGTGATTCTCAATGCGGTACAGCAGAGCTTTGCAACCACGCATTCGCCGCACATCGATATCGCGACCGACTCCGCGCCGCTGCGCTTTCGCCGTCGCCTGCGCCAACTCATCGACGGGGAACGTCCGGACGATGTTCGCGTAGAGCCGCGCGAAAAATGAATGTGGTAAGCCGCATCAGAATCCGCTGGCGGATCTTCGGCTTTCTGTTTGGCTTTGGATTCATTGCCTATTTGCAGCAGAAGAGCATCACCATCGCCGCGGCGCCGATGATGCCGGACTTAGGACTCACCCAGTTGCAGATCGGTTGGCTGGAACAGGGTTTTGCCGTCGGCTACGCGGTGTTCCAAATACCCATAAGCATCTTTGCGGAGCGCTGGGGCGCCCGCGGCACCCTGGTGCTCATGGGACTGGCCGCGGTAATCGCCATGATCGCAACCCCCCTGGCGCCGTCGCTGTTCACGGGACCCGCGCTATTCGCTGTGCTCGTCTCTCTACAAATCTTGCTCGGTGTCTCGCAAGCGGCCACGTTTCCCGTCTCCGCCGGCGTCTTCCAGCAATGGTTTCGGCCCAACCGCTGGGCCTTGGTCGTGGGTCTGCAGACCATGGGATTACAGCTCGGGGCGGCCGCAACGCCGCCGTTGATTGCCTCGCTCATGCACTTTTTCGGATGGCGAAACGCGTTGCTCTGGACCTCCCTTCCGGCGCTCGGCTTCGTCGTGTGGTGGGCCTGGTACGGACGCGCAGCGCCGAGCGAGCATTCTGCGGTGACTCCTCAGGAACTCGCTGAAATCGGCGATCACGTCGCCCCGAAGGCCAGTCATGCGATCACGGCGCGCCAGGTCATTCGTCTTTTGGGAGACCGCAATGTCCTGCTTCTGACCTTGTCGTACATGACGATGAACTACGTGTTTTATCTAATTTCCAATTGGGCCTTTTTGTATCTGATTCAAGAGCGACAATTCTCGGTGCTCGAAAGCGGCTGGCTGGCCTCCATACCGCCGCTCGGCGCGGCTGTAGGCGCCGGTGCAGGCGGCATGCTGACGGGAATTGCGTGCCGGCGCTACGGCCTGCTCAAGGGCTTTCGATGCGTGCCGCTGCTGGTCCTGCCGGCGGCGGGACTGTTGTTGCTGCTCGTCGTCGGCGCAGTCAATCCCTATGCGGCGGTAGCAGGCCTGGCGCTTTGTTTCGGCTTGGTCGAGCTCACGGAAGGCGCCTTTTGGGGCGCCGCCATGACGGTGGGGGGCACCGATACCATGGTCGTCACCAGTATCATGAATACCGGCGGGACCATGGGCGGCATTATCGGCATCCCGATCGTCGCCTATTTATCGGGGCACCATCACTGGAATACGGCGTTCTTCATCGGCGCGGCACTGGCCGTGATCAGCGCCAGCGCCTGGTTCTTCATCGATTTGCGACCCGCGAGCGCGGACCGCATCGATGCCCGCGTTGTGAGCCCTGCCGCAGCGACGGTCACCGTCGCTTGATGAACGGCATCGCGCTCACGATGGCGGCGGCCGGTCCCCACGACGTTTCGATGTCGAGCCGGGTATCCTGCACCGAGTGGCTGATCGGCACCATGGCATAGCCGATATTCATCTTGAGTCTCGGCGAATGGACCGCCACGGTTACATCGCCGGCGCGTGCGCCGTCGATCATGACCGGCCAGCGTTCCTCGAAGGGACCTGGCAGCGCGTCGCCGAGGATTCGGATGCCAACGAGCTTGCGGGTGATTCCCTGCTCGCGAACTTTCAAGAGAGCTGCTTTGCCGATGAAATCGGCCGGCGCATCCAGATTCACGAACCGATCGAGGCCCGCCTCGAACGGGTTGGTCTGCATATCAAAGTCTGAGCGGTAGCCCAAGATGCCTGCCTCCACCCGGTTGGCATCAG
>DATCDX010000236.1:0-3162 GCA_036510475.1 Steroidobacteraceae bacterium | reverse complement strand
TCCATGCGGTGTCCGATGCCTTGAGGAATACTGGGATTCGCTGCGTGCCCCGCGTTGTCGACGGTCGAGTGGCACAGTGCGCAAGTGACGCCGACGCGATCCAGGTGGAGCTTGCCGTCACCGCCCTTCGTAACGGTTCCCTTGATCCCGACGACCGCGTTCAACTGGATCAATGCCAGCGTGGTCTGCGGATCGTTCAGTGGGATGCTGCCGTCGACAACCCCGTTTACCACGGCTGGCGGCAGCGCATCCATGTCAACCTTGAGGCCTACCTTCAGTGCGGTAGCCGGATCGACGGCACTTTCGATGACCGTGTTCATCTTCAGGGTATCCGTCCACTGCTGTTCGTCACCAAATGTCCAGTAGCGGAAGACGTTCTGGCCTCGCTGAGTCAGGTCTGCGCCGGCCGCGCTGGCCGTCACCGGGCCGACCATTTCGCCGCTGACGCCGCCGCCACGTGCTCCAGCGTGGGCGTCCCGTGCGTCGTCACCACAGGCACTCAACAGCAGACCACTGCCTGCCACGGCCAGCGCGAGCGCAGCGGTCCGCATTGCTTTCCTGGCTGACATTTCCGGCGCGGGAGGTGATACCGCATTGATCCCGAAGAGCCTTCCTCGTGTTTTCATGTCTATATTTCTCACATTGTCCATGGGTGGGATGCGGCACTCATAACGCATTAGATGCCGCCAAGAGCCGCTGCGTTCCCGCCATGGAGAAAAGTGAGGTGCCGTACGAACGCTAGGGCTTTACCGCCGCGAAGGCGAGACTGATCAGGCGTTGCTGCAATTCGATCTGCGGTCCGGCACCGTAGTATGAGAGTGCGCTTCGACAGTTATGTGCGATGGCTGCATCTCGCTCACCCCGCGGCCAAACGGCGATTCGCGGCTTGCACCACTCCATGAGCGCGGTTGCCTCTATGCGCTCGGCCTCGAGTTCCGAGTCCGCGACCTGTTTGCGCAATAATTCGCAGCGCAGGTCCGACCGTTTGAGGGTCCGGCGCACATTGCGCAGTGTTTCCACTACTTGAGTTTGCCAGTGGACGACGGCGCCGTCCGCCGCAGCTACGTCGGACCGCGACAAGACGGCGCCGAACTCGGACGCTGCGTACAAACTGAAAAGGAGCACATTGATGTTGACGCCGAAGCGATCCTGCAGCGACAGACATTCGTCGGCGACGCCTGGCCGGCCATATAGCGAGACCGAGAACGCCCAAAATGAGCCGTCAGCGCACGCGGCTTCCTGCGGCGAGATGGTTGGCGACATGGTTTATGTAGCGGATTGCCAGCGCTTCACCAGATCGCCGGTATCGACACTGAACAGATCAAGACAACGGCCGACGGTTTGGTCGACGATTTCCGTTACGGTTTTTGGCCTGTGATAGAGAGCAGGCACCGGCGGCATGATGATGGCGCCGCTCTCCGTCGCCGCCAGCATGCTTCGCAGGTGGCCGGCATGCAGGGGGGTCTCGCGCACGACCAATACCAAGCGGCGCCGTTCTTTCAATACGACGTCCGCCGCGCGGCTTATCAGACTTCCGGTGGTGCCATAGGCTATGTCCGACAAGGTGCGGATCGAGCACGGGATCACGATCATGCCTCTCGTCTTGAACGAGCCGCTGGAAACGGCAGCCCCGACATCGCTATTCGAATAACTGACCTCGGCGATCTTGCGCACCTCATCGATGCTCATGCCGGTTTCTTCCTTTAGCGTGAGTCCGGCAGCTTTCGAAACGATCAGATGCGCCGGAATCCGAATCCGGCGCAGCACCTCGAGCATCCGCACGCCGTAGAGCGCTCCTGACGCTCCGCTGATTCCGACGACGAGAGGACTTGTCATTGTTCGCACTGTAGGCGCTCGCGCAGCATCTGCACAAGATTTCGTTCAGGTTCAGTGAGGCTGCGATCCCCCGAATAGATCATGAACAAGCGGCGCGCGATGACCGGTTCGACGATCGGATGCGCAACGAGATCGCCCGATGCCAATTCGCGCCGTACGGCAGAGGGGGGCAGCACCGTGCACAACGGTTGGCGGCTGAGCAGGGCGATCATCAGCGGCAGCGAATCGATTTCGATTCGCGGCTGAATGCTGATGGCCTGATCGCGCGCGGCGCCATGCAGGAGCTGGCGAAGTCCGGAACGCGGGGTCGGCAACGCCAGCGGCAGGTGAGTCAGATCGGTAAGGCGCACGGGCCCGGCTGCCAGAAGATGGTGGCGGGGGTCCGTTATCACGGCCAGGGTCTCCGTCGATCCCAGCGTCAGGCGTGCCATATGCGGCAAGATCGTATCGACGACGGCGATGCCGACGAGCCCACGCATGACCCAGTCTTGCAGAGTGATATCGGGCGCTTCCCACACGACGGCTTGCAACGTGGGATGCCGTGCCTGTACGGCGAGCAGCGCCTCCGCGATCTTGTTGACCAGCAGTCCGTGCTGACTCACAGACGGAAGAATGCCCAGAGTCAATCGCCGCCCCGACGACGGGAACGTGGAATCTGCGCCGCCGGCAATGTCGCGCAGGTTGGTTTCCAGGGCCTTCGCAGCGGCGGAGAAGCGATCGCCGTGCAGCGTGGGGGTGAGTCCGTCGCGATGCCGATCAAAGAGGGAGACGTCAAGCGATGCTTCGAGTTTGCCCAGTTGCTCGCTCAGCGCGGGCTGCGTCATATTCGCCGCGTGCGCGGCGGCGGACACCCGCCGCAACCGGTAGATCGCGTTGAAGCAACGGATTTGGCGCACGGTGAGCACGGTGCGCTGCACCTTGATGAGCTCCGGTGCCTGCAGGGCTTTGCGCAGATGCCCGATGAACCGGGCCACGGCCGGGTCGGAAGTCTGCGCCTGCGCGGCGATTTTCGTAACGAGCGGCACATCCGGGGCAATCGTTCGCACGCGCAACAGGCCCAGCCGAGCGGAGAGAACGCTCTCCGGCAGGAAAAGCACCGCTTCGGGGTGTTCAGCGATGTATCGGGGCAGCGCCGCGGGATGCTCAGTCATAAACTGCACGCCGCGTATCCCGTGAACGTTGAAATACTCCATCGCTTGCTCGATCAGCCGCTGGCGCAGAGCCGGCACCATCAGGCGGCCCGAGAACAGCTCGGCAGCGCTCGGCACCTGTGCCGTGTCCGCCGGAAGTCGACAGGCTAATACCCATGGGTCCGAAAGAATGGTG
>DATCDX010000235.1:0-7103 GCA_036510475.1 Steroidobacteraceae bacterium | reverse complement strand
GCCGCCAGCACGACGTCCGCATAATCCCGAGTAGTTGCGCGTGCGGCCAATGAATCCTCGCAAGATGCCGATACGCTCAGCAGTTTAGCTTAACCGCTTCTTGAGGCGGCGCAGATCGAATGCCTGTGCCGACTGCACGGCGCCGGCCGCGAGTGCTTTAATCTCGGCGCGGGCGAGCTTCTGTGAGGCGGTTTGCGGCAGTTCGCTGCGGAACGCCACATAGCCGGGTGCCTTGTAATAGGCCAGCTCCCGTTGACAGTGGGCTTGCAGCCGCTGCGCGGTATCGAGGGAGGGTTGGCTATCGGCGCGCAGCACGACGAAGGCGAAGACCTCCTCACCGCGGACGTCATCGGCCACCGGACACACGGCGGAGGCCAGGACTTCGGCTTGAGTCTGCAGTGCGCTCTCGACCTCGACCGCTGCGATATTTTCACCGCTGCGCCGTACGACATTCTTCGAGCGATCGACGAAGAAGAAAGATCCGTCCGCGCCGACACGCACCAAGTCGCCGCTGTGAAACCAACCGTCGGCCCAGGCCTGCGAAGATGCCGCATCGTCCTTGTAGTAGCCGGCGAAGAAGCCGTGCCGCGGATCGGCTCCTTCGCGCTTGACCAGCAATTCGCCCGGCGTTCCGGGCGCAACGTCAGCGCCGGCGTCATCCACGATGCGCCAGGCCAATCCCGGCGGCGGCTTGCCGAAACAACGTTGCCCCGGATGCCGCGGCTCGCGGTTCGCGGTGATCCATGCACCGGCTCCTGTTTCAGTCATGGCCCAGGCTTCGATCAGCGGCACGCCGAAGCGCGCTTCGAACGCGGCCTGGTGACGCGGATCGACGCCCGCGCCGAAGGCAAAGCGCACGGTCGCGGCGACATTGTCCTCGCGCGAGGCGGGGGCGTTCAGCAACATCGCGGGCATCACGCCTAAGTAGTGGAATGCGGTGGCCCGGCTGTCGCGGATGGAGCGCCACCAGGTCGAGGGGTGAAATCGATCGAGCTGAATCAGGCAGCCTCCCGTCATCAGCATCGCCATGAACGACACCGCGAGCGCGTTCATGTGCGTGACGGGTAGGGGCGTGGCGAGCCGGTCGCCGACCCCGTCAAAACGGCAGTAGCCGCCGAGCTCCGTGTAAAGCCGCCCGATCTGCAGAAAATATTCGTTCGTGAGAATGCAACCCTTCGGTTTTCCGGTGGTACCCGACGTGTAGAGCAGCGCCGCTTCGAGGGTGGCAGCCGGTCGCGGTCCGGCCGCGCGCGCAATTGCAGCATCGTCATCCTCGAGGAGGTGCAGCGGCGTAGCGTCGGGCAGCGCCGCGCGCACATGCGCCGCGTGACCCTGGTGCGTTACAGCAAGTGCCACATCGGCGTGAGCCACGACGTACTTAAGTTCCCGCGCACTCATGGCGGCGTTGAGCGGCACGACACTGACGCCGAGCTTGGCCATGGCGAGAAAGTAGAGAAAGAACTCCGGGCGATTGTCGAGCGCGAGGGCCACCCGGTGACCGGGCCCGTAGCCGGCGGCGTCAAAGTGCGATGCCAGAGCATCGACGCGCGTACGCGCCGCACCATAGCTTAAGGTCAGCGAGCCTTCGGCATACCTCAAGGCGGCGTCGCGGGGCACGTGCAGAAAGTCGCGGCTCGCGCACGCCGCCGCGGTGATCTCAAAGCTTGCAGAAATCGATCGAAGTGCCATCGTTGGCGCGAGCCTACAGCAAAGGCGCCGATATTCTATGAGCCTGCCAACTATTTTCCGATGCCGTACTTGGGATTCGCATCCTGGGTCGCGTCAATGGTGCTCGAACGTCTACGATGCGGCGGGTACGATATCCAATAATCATGTGCGGGGGGAGCGATGCAAAATCACATCAAGGTACGGTCGATGCGGGCCCGAGCGGTCCGTGCGGCCGCGGTGATCATCGTCACGTTCGGTCCGTGGACCCCGAGCTTCGCAGCCGATACGGCCGATGCCGCCACCACCACCACCGCCACCGGCAATGACGACAAGCTCGCCGAGATTGTGGTCACCGCGCAGCGGCGCGAACAGAACATGCAGGATGTCGGCACCTCGGTCACGGCGTTTGACGCCAAAACGCTGGAGCAGTTCGGCTTCAAGGACGTGACGGACGTCGCGGGGCAGGTGCCCGGCCTGCAATACAACCAGTACGGCGCGACCGTGACCATTTACAATCTGCGCGGCGTATCGCAGAACGATTTCAGCGATCACCAGGAGGCACCGATCGCCGTGTACTCGGATGACGCCTACATCGGCTCGACCGGCGCGCTGGCCGGATCGCTGTTCGATTTGGAGCGGGTCGAAGTGCTGCGCGGGCCGCAGGGGACTCTGTTCGGGCGCAACGCCACGGGTGGTCTCATTCAGTACATCAGCAAGCCGCCCACCGATACGCCGGAAGCCTTCGTGCAGCTGACCGGCGGCAATTACGGTGCGTTCGAGTCGGAAGGCGCGTTGAGCGGACCCTTGAGCGACAAGGTGTCGGCGCGGCTGTCCTTCGATACGTCCAAGCATGACGGCTACATCACGAACCGCATCGGACATTCGATCGAGGATCAGAATCAATATGCGATGCGGCTGCAGTTTCGCATCAAGCCCACCGACGACGGCGAGATTCTGGTCAAGCTGCATGCGCTGACCAACAGCCACGAAACGGCCGGCAACTATTCATGGTCGACGTCGGCGCCGGACGCCACCGGCCGCGGCGTGTTTCTGCCCGCGGGTACGCCGGATTTGGGCGGCTATGTGAATTCGAGCAGCAGCCCGTTCAGCCAGGCGGAGGACCGGCGCGGACTCTTCAACCGCACCGTGTGGGGGCTCAACGTCCGCGTCAACTGGAAATTCGACAGCTTCTCGCTGGCCACCGTGACGGATTATCTTAAGATGCAGAAGCGCTATGGCGAGGACTCGGATATGTCGCCGAATCCGCTCTTCAACTACGACACGCAAGCGCACTACCAGCAGTTCTCCCAAGAGTTTCGCCTCAATGGCAAGCAAGGCGGCTTGCGCTGGACTGCCGGCGCTTACTACCTCAATTACAAGACCACGAATTTCGAAGACACCAGTCTGCCCGATTACATTCCGCCCGTGCCGTTTCCCTACGGCGACGGGGATGCGAACCTGAACCTGCGCACGAGTTCGCCTTCCGCGTTCGGCCAGCTCGAATATCATTTTACCGATCACTGGGTGGGCACCGTGGGTGCGCGCTACACGATCGACCAGAAGCAGTACCTATACAACTACAGCTGCAACGTGTGCGGGGCGCCTGATGCCAACTCGCCACCCGGAGGCTTCCCGTTCAGCACAACCTATTCCACGGCGGCGGGTTATCCCGATGCAGAGAAGACCTATCGCATGCCGATGGGCAAAGTGGAACTGGATTACAAAGTCGATCAGGACAACTTGCTCTATGCCAGCGTCAATCGCGGCGACAAGGGCGGCGGCTGGTCGGCGCCCAGCTCAGGGTATGTGAACTTGAACGCCGCCTATGGGTTCGTGCCGCAGATCAAGATGAACTACGACGAGGAGCGCTTGACCAGCTATGAAGCCGGATTCAAGTCGACGTTCTGGGACGGCGCGGCGCGGCTCAACGGCGATGTGTTCTACTATGACTACAAGAATTATCAGGGCTTCTTCCTCGACGTCGCCACGCAGATCGTCGAGAACATCGACGCCAAGGTCAAGGGCAGCGAACTGGAGCTCGCGGTCGTGCCGTTCCACGGCTTTCACGCACAATTGGGCGTTTCGTACCTCGACAGTCGCGCGCTCAATGTGCCCACGCCGTCGGGCATTTTGGTCACGTCCCAGTTGCCGCAGGCGCCGCCTTGGAGCGTGAATGCGGTGGCTCGCTACGAGTGGCCGGCCTTCGGCGGCAAGCTCTCGGCGGAGGTCGATGCGAAATGGAACAAGCAGATGTATCTGGAATTGATCAACGCGCCCGTCGATCTGCAGGACTCGTACACGCTCACCAATGCGCGTATCGGCTACACCGACCCGAGCGGCCGTTGGGACGTGACGGCGTATTGCAAGAATTGCTTCAATACCTGGTATCGAATTTACAACCTCGATCTGTCGGGGTTCCTCGGCGTCAACCAAGCGGTTTATGGGCCGCCGCGTCTGTATGGCGTGAGCGCGGCGTACCACTGGGGCAAGTGACATGAGCGAGAGTTCCGCGGGGGCGGCCGGCGAGCCGGCGAAGCTCAAGGCGGGCTCGCTGCATTGGCTGCAGGTGGCCACGCTCGGCATCGCCATCGCGATATCGGGCAATGTATCGGGTTGGAACTACGGACTCGGTGTCGGCGGTTGGGGCGGAATGCTGCTCGCTGCGCTCGCCATGACCGTGCTGTTTCTGTGCCTGACCCAGAGCTTGGCGGAACTGGCCGCCGCATTGCCCGCTGCAGGCGGATTCGACGGCTACGTGCGGCGCGCGCTCGGGCCCACGGCGGCCTATCTTGCCGGCATGTCGGTCGCGATTGCGCTGGCGGTGGGTGCGGGCCTGGCCGTGTCGTTCAGCGAGGCCTATGTCTCGGCATGGCTGGGCTTCGGCGGCTGGCCGATCAAGCTGACCTTTCTGGTCATCGTCATGGGGTTGCAGTTGCGCGGCGCGAGCGAGGCGGTGGGACTCACCGTTGCCGTCGGCGTGACCGCGCTGGTGATCTTGATTGCCTTTTGTGTGTTCATGGCGCCCGAGTTTCAGACTGCGCGATTGTTCAGCGTCACGGCGGCCGGCACCCGCAGCCTGCTGCCGCACGGTCTTGCGGGCGCCGCGCGCTGCATCCCTTACGCACTATTCCTGTTCTTAGGGGTCGAGCAGTGCGCCCACGCGGCGGCTGAAATGCGCGACATGCCGCGCAATATGCCGAAGGCGCTGGCGATGGCGATCGGGGTCGCGTTCGTGATCGGCATGTGCGTGCTGTTGATCGCGACGGGGGGCACCGGCGCCGACCGGCTCGCCGCCGTCGATGACCCGCTGTTCGCGGCGGTCACGGCGAATCCAGGACGGGCGGGAGCCGGCTTCATGGTGCGGCTGGTGGGCGCCGGAGCGTTGGTTGCGCTCCTGGGGACCTTCTTCTCGATTGCGTACGCCAGCTCGCGGCAGTTCTACCATCTCGCGCGAGCTGGGTTTCTGCCGCGAGTGATCGGCAGCGTCAACGCGCGGCAGGCGCCGGCGGGCGCGGTGTACTTGGTTGCGGTCATTGCGCTGGCAACGGCCGCGTTCCCGCCGAACAATGCCATGGTCGTGTTCATTTTCATGATCAGCGTCTCCCATGCGCTCATCATTGCGGCGTTCCTGCGCCTTCGGCAGCAGGAGCCAGAGCTTAAGCGGACTTACCGCGCGCTCGGCGGTACACCGGTCGCGTTCGTGGCGCTGCTGTTGTCACTCGCCGTCATGGTTTCATGCTACCAACTCGAGGCACGCGCGTTGCAGGTGGCCATCGCGGGGATCGCAGTGCTGATCGCGCAGTTCGTGTGGCTACGGCCGGTTTGGTGCAAAGAGGAAAACTCATGATCGTCGATCTATCAGGCAAAGTCGTCATCGTCACCGGCGCCGGACAGGGTATCGGTGAGGGCATCGCCCGCGTGTTCGCCAAGGCCGGTGCCAAGGTGGTGATCGCCACGAGAAGCCAGGCGAATGGCCAGTCGGTGGCGGATGCCATCGTCAAGAGCGGGGGTGTGGCGTGGCTCAATCAGACCGACGTGGGCAGCCGCGCGGAGGTGAAACGCGTGGTCGCGCAGACGGTGGAGCATTTCGGGCGGCTCGACATTGTGGTGCACAATGCGGCGGTGTACCCGGTGATACCGATCGAACAGCTGTCCGACGATGATCTTGAGCGCACGCTATCGGTGAATCTTAAAGCGAGTTTCTGGCTGATCCAGGAGGCGCTGCCGCACCTGCGAAAACAGGGCGGGGGACGTTTTCTGTTCACCTCCTCCGTCACCGGCCCGAACGTCGCGATGCCGGGCACTGCTCACTACGCGGCCTCGAAGTGCGGGATCAATGGCTTGATTCGCACCGCGGCACTGGAGTACGCGCGCCAGAACATCACCGTGAACGGTGTCGAACCCGGTTACATACTCACGCCGGCGATGAACGCACTGGGCGGCCCTGAGGCGCTCGAACAAATGGCGAGCCAAATCCCGCTCGGCAGGCTAGGGTCGAGCACTGACATTGCCAATGCCATGCTGTTTCTGGCCTCGGACGCCGCGGCCTACATCACGGGACAGACCATCGTCGTTGACGGCGGCTCAACACTGCCGGAGAGCCCGGTGGTGCTCGAGGCCTTCTATCGGGGCGAGTGACGGCCAAGGAGCAGAAGTGACAACTGATTCATTATTGGAGCGGCGCTATCGCGTCCTTGGGCGCAATTCGCCGTTATTTTACGACAAGCCGCTGCACCTGGTGCGCGGCGAGGGCGTGTGGCTGTATGACGCGGACGGCCGACGATACCTGGATGCCTACAACAATGTGCCGCACGTCGGCCACTGCCACCCGCGCGTGGTGGCGGCGCTGAGTGGTCAGGCAGCCATCTTGAATATCCACACGCGCTATTTGGATGAGAACGTGGTGGCCTACGCCGAGCGGCTCACCGCGCTGTTCGACGCGCAGCTGTCGATGGCCATGTTCTGCTGCACCGGGAGCGAGGCCAACGAGCTGGCGCTGCGCATTGCACGCGATTGCAGCGGCGGTATGGGAATCATATCGACCGCCTGGGCTTATCACGGCAACACGGCGGCCGTGATGCAGATTAGCTCTTTGTTCACGCCGGAGGATAAGCGGGGTCCGTACGTGCGCACCGTGCCCGTAATGGATCCCTACCGGGACCGCGCGGGGCGCAGCGACGAGGCCCTGGCCACGGCGTACGCGGATGACGTGCAGCGCGCGATCGATTCGTTCAAAGCGGCGGGCGTGCGCTTCGCTGGCCTATTGTTTTGTACGGCTTTTTCCAGTGAGGGGTTGCCCACCGTGCCGGCCGGATTCATGGCAAAGGCCCTGGCGCATGTGCACGCCGCCGGTGGGTATTTTATTGCCGACGAAGTGCAGGCGGGCTTCGGGCGTCTGGGCAGCCATATGTGGGGGCATCAAAAACTCGGTGTGG
>DATCDX010000234.1:0-2193 GCA_036510475.1 Steroidobacteraceae bacterium | reverse complement strand
CGACGCGGGCCGCGGGGGCGCGGCAGTACGTGACCGATGGGCAAAGCGGGCTGCTGTGCGACATCGACGATGTTGGCGGGCTCGCGGATGCGCTGCGCTGCGCCGCGACCGACGCTGCGTTGCGGGAGCGTATCGTCGCCGGCGGCTGGGCGGCCTATGAGGCGGAATTCGAACGCACGCGCGTGGTGGATAGATTGCTGGACACGTATCGGCGCGCCATCGAGGCCGGGTTTCGCAACCGCGCGGCGCACCCCATATGGCGCCGACACACCGGAGCGTGACGATGCTGACTGAACTTTCCGACACGCTACAGGCGGCCGCCGAGACGTTGCAGGCGGGTGATGCCGTGATCGTGGTGGACGACACCGGCGCCAACGACACCGGCGCCGACGGCATCGGGCAAGAACGAGGGCGCGGCTTTTTCCTGCATGCCGCTGCACTCGCGACACCGCAAGTGGTGAATACGGCCATACGTCACGGGCGCGGAATTACCTGCTTTTCGGTGACGTCGGAGCAGGCGATGCGGCTGGGACTGACGCTCGCGGGGGAATATCGTGACGATCATCGCGGGCCGCTGTTCCTGCGCAGCGTGGAGTCGGCGGATTGCGACGGTACGGGCATTTCCGCGGAGGACCGCGCGCAGACGCTGCGGGCGGCCGGCGCGCCGGATGCGGGCATTTCAAGCCTGAAATCGCCGGGGCACGTGCTGCCGGCGCTGATTGCAAATGGCGATGCGAGCCATGCCGTAGCGGACCTGGCGCATAACGTGCTGCGAACGCTCTCTGACCACAAGGTTGCCGCGTGGACGGATATTCTCGATGACGACGGTGAAGTTGCGAGCGCGGAATGGTGTTGCGGGCTGGCGGCCCGGCTGGGAATGCCATGTGCCAGGGTGTCGGAACTATACACGGGTATGCGGTAGGCGCCGATTTTCGCGCCACTGTCTAATTCGGCGGGCAAGGAAATCGCCATTTCTAAAAAAAGAATGAAAATGTTGTGCGGCTGTTACTTGCCGGCACATTGCGGGGCACCCAAATGTCTGGTGTTGAACTGATGGACGCGGAATTCAATGCCGGACATGGATTCAGCGATGGAACTAGATGTCTTTGCCAAGGCACTGGCGGCAATTTCGCAAGGCGTGCTGATTTGCAACCGTGAACGCAAAGTCATTTACTTCAACAAGGCTTTCGTCGATATTACCGGCTTTCACGGGGCCGAGATACTGGGCCGCGATTGCGCCTTTCTGCAAGGCGCCGGCACTGACCCTCATACGATCCAAACCATTCACACGACGCTCGACGCGGGGGAGACCTTTACCGGCGAGATATTGAACTACCGCCGCTCCGGCGAGGCGTTTTGCAACGACCTGGTTATCAGCCCCGTGCGGAACGAGCTTGGAGAGGCTGCTTACTATTTAGGCATCCTTCGCGACCTCACGGTGCAACAACACGAGCGCAAGGCGCTGACGGACCTCGAGGCGCATTACCGCTTTCTGTTCGACCATTTGCGCGCGGGGGTGGTGCTACACGATGCGAGCACCGTCGTTCTGTATGCGAACGCGATGGCGGAACGTCTGCTGGGCTTGAGCCGCGAGCAGATGTTAGGGATGCGCGATTTCGATCCGCGATGGCATTTCATTCGCGAGGATGGCAGCAGGCTGCCGCTGGAGGAATATCCGGTCAATCGCGCGCGGGCGATCGGCGGGGTGGTGAGCAGCCAGGTAGTGGGCGTCTGCCAGCCGGATGACGAGCGTGCGGTGTGGCTGATATGCAATGCCTGCGCGGCTCCGGCCGGTGTTGGGCAACCGGGTAACATTGTTGTCAGTTTCACGGATATTACGGAACTGAAGCAAACCGAACGGACGCTGCGCGTACTTACCGGCGAACTCGAAGCGCGGGTGGAACTTGAGGTCGCCGCCAAGGATGCCGTGCGCACGCGGCTGGTGGCCGGGCAGCGGACCGAGGCACTGGGGCAGCTCGCAGGGGGCGTGGCGCACGACCTGAACAATGTGCTGCAGGCGATTTCGAGCGCCGCGCAATTGCTGCGCCAGGATGTGGGCGATGCCGCGCGCGCGAGCCGTTTGGTGGACATGATCGAGGAGGCGGCTGAACGGGGTGCCTCGGTGACACGGCGCATGTTGGCATTTGCCCGGCGTAGCGACCTGCATAATGAAGCTGTCGATGTGTCGGCGCT
>DATCDX010000233.1:0-6690 GCA_036510475.1 Steroidobacteraceae bacterium | reverse complement strand
TCCGGTACCGTCATCGTCGGCATGTCGGGCGGCGTCGATTCGGCCGTCGCGGCACTCGTACTGCAAAGAGCGGGGTTCACGGTCCAGGGCTTGTTCATGTCCAACTGGGAGGACGATGACGACGCCTACTGCACCACCGCCACGGATTTCCAGGATGCGCGCAAAGTCTGCGAGACCTTGGGGATCGCCCTGCACCGTGTCAGTTTTGCCGCCCAGTATCGCGAGCGCGTGTTTGCGCATTTTCTGCGCGAATACGCGGCGGGCCGTACGCCGAACCCGGATGTACTGTGCAATCGCGAAATCAAATTCGGCCACTGCCTGGAGTATATGCAGCGCCTCGGCGCCACCTGGATCGCCACCGGTCACTATGCCCGTCTGCGGCAATCCCCGTCCGGGCCGCAATTGCTGAAGGCGGTGGACCCGGCCAAGGACCAGAGTTATTTCCTGCATGCGGTCGACGCTGCGGCGCTCCGCAAAACACTGTTTCCGATCGGCGAAATGCACAAGGCCGAAGTGCGCCGCTTGGCGCATGCCGCGGGAATACCGGTGTACGACAAAAAGGACAGCACCGGCATCTGCTTCATCGGCGAGCGCCCGTTCCGAGAATTCTTGAGCCGCCATTTGCGCGTGACACCCGGCCCGATCGAAACCGACTTAGGCGTGGTCATCGGCGAGCATCGTGGACTCGCGCTATACACGCTCGGTCAGCGATCCGGCCTGGGTATCGGCGGGCGCGCCGGTACCGCTGCCGCGCCCTGGTACGTCGCACACAAAGAGACCGAACGCAATGCGCTGATCGTGGTTCAACAGCAGGAGCACCCCCTGCTGCTGTCCGACGCCTTCGATGTGGAACAGTTGCACTGGATCGATCCCGGCCATGACGCGGACTTGGCGTGCCACGCCGCGGACCCGGCCTGCCACACGGCGGATTCGGCGATCGAATGCTCCGTCAAGACGCGCTACCGGCAAACCGATCTCGCCTGCGTCGCGCAACCGGTGACGCAACCGGCGACGAGCCCGCCCACGTGGCGCGTGACGTTGCGCGAGCCTGCGCGCGCAGTCACGCCCGGCCAATATGCGGTTTTTTACAGCGGCGCGCGCTGTCTCGGCGGCGGCGTGATCGCGCAACGTTTCAATTCCCGCGCGGCGGCGCCGGCGCGCTTACCGAGCGCACCGCCGCTGGCGCGCGGAATCGCTTATAATTCCTAGTTTTCGGCGGAGGGGTCATGACGGATAGTTTCAAGGCAAGAACCGCGCTCAACGTGGGCGCACAGCAGTACGAGATTTTGAGCCTCACCGCGCTCAAGGCGCAGAACGTCGAACGACTGCCCTTTTCCCTAAAAATTCTGCTGGAAAACCTCTTGCGCTTCGAAGATGGTGTCAATGTCACCAAGAGCGACATCGACGCTCTGTTGAAATGGGACCCGAAGGCGGCGCCCAGCCACGAAATCGCGTTCACTCCCGCGCGAGTCATCATGCAGGATTTCACCGGCGTGCCCTGCATCGTCGATCTGGCCGCGATGCGCGAGGCGATCGTTCGCTTAGGCGGAGATCCGCAGCGGGTCAATCCGCTGGCGCCCGCGGAGTTGGTCATCGATCACTCGGTGCAGGTCGACGAATACGGCCGCGCCGACTCGTTGGCGCACAACAACGAAATCGAATTCAAACGCAATGGCGAGCGCTACATGTTCCTGCGCTGGGGCCAGACGGCATTCAGTAATTTCAAGGTCGTGCCACCCAACACCGGTATCGTGCACCAAGTCAACCTCGAGCGGCTGGCGCGCGTTATTTTCTCCGACGACGGCACCGCGGGCACCGGCGGCGCGGTCACCGGCGCGGGCGCGGGCGCGGGCGCGGCGAAGAAATTCGCCTATCCCGACACCTTGGTGGGTACCGATTCGCACACCACCATGGTGAATTCCTTGGGAGTACTCGGCTGGGGAGTCGGCGGCATCGAGGCCGAAGCGGCCATGCTGGGTCAGCCGGTCACGATGCTGATCCCGCAAGTCATCGGCTTTAAGCTCACCGGAGCCCTGCCCGCCGGCACCACGGCCACCGATCTAGTGCTGACGGTCACGGAGATCCTGCGCAAGAAGGGCGTGGTCGAAAAATTCGTGGAGTTCTTCGGCGACGGCCTCAAAGGTCTGCCGCTCGCCGACCGTGCCACCATCGCCAACATGTCGCCTGAATTCGGCTCCACCTGCGCGATTTTCCCTATTGATGAGGAGACCATTCGCTATCTCGAACTCACCGGGCGGCCGGCGGATCAAATTGCGCTGGTGGAGGCCTACGCCAAAGCCCAGGGGTTGTGGCGCATCAACGGCGCACCGGCGGCGGATTACACCGATGTGGTGGAACTGGATTTGTCGACGGTCGAACCTTCGCTCGCGGGGCCGAAGCGGCCGCAGGACCGCGTGCCGCTGCGCCAGGCGAAAAGCGTTTACGAGAGCAGCGTGAAGAAAATGGCGGAGGAGCGGACGCAAAAGAATCCGCAGGCGACGGGCGTGGCGATGGCCACCGTCGGCGGCAACAGTTTTGCGGTCAAGGATGGCGCGGTGTTGATCGCCGCCATCACCAGCTGCACCAACACCTCGAATCCCGCGGTGCTCGTGGCTGCCGGTCTCTTGGCCCGCAACGCCGCCGCGCGCGGCCTTGCGTCCAAACCCTGGGTCAAGACCTCGCTCGCGCCCGGGTCGCGCGTCGTCACCGATTACTTGCAGAAGGCCGGATTGCTGAAGGACTTGGAGGCGCTCGGCTTTTATACCGTGGGATATGGCTGCACCACCTGTATCGGTAATTCCGGTCCTTTGAAGCCGGAAATCTCGGAGGCCGTCAAGAGCAGCGACGTGGTCGCCTGCTCGGTACTCTCCGGCAATCGCAATTTCGAAGGCCGCGTGCATCCGGAAATCAAGATGAATTTTCTCGCCTCGCCACCCCTGGTCGTCGCCTATGCGCTGGCGGGGAGTCTGGACATCGATATCACGACCGAACCCTTGGGCTTGGGACACGACGGCAAAGCGGTGTACCTCAAGGATGTCTGGCCCAGCGCGTCGGAGGTGGCCGCCGCGGTCGCCGCGTCAGTCGACTCGGCGATGTTCAAGAAGGGCTACGCCAATGTGTTCCTCGGCGACGCGAATTGGAGTGCCATCAAGACGCCGACGGGCAAGATCTATTCGTGGGACGGCAAATCCACCTACGTCAAGAATCCGCCCTACTTCGACGGTATGACCATGACGCCGCCGCCCATCACCGACATTAAGAACGCGCGCGCCCTGGCGGTACTCGGAGATTCGGTCACCACCGATCACATCTCCCCCGCCGGAAATATCTCCAAATCCGGGCCCGCGGCCAAGTATCTGATGGCGCAAGGCGTGCAGGCACCCGACTTCAATTCCTACGGCTCGCGCCGCGGCAATCACGAAGTCATGATGCGCGGCACGTTTGCCAACATCCGGCTGCGAAACCTGCTGCTTCCGGGCACCGAAGGCGGTGTCACGCTGCACATACCCAGCGGCGAGCAGATGTCGATCTTCGATGCCGCGGTGAAGTACAAGGCTGCCGGCACCCCGTTGGTCATACTCGCCGGCAAGGAGTACGGCACCGGCAGCTCGCGCGACTGGGCAGCCAAGGGCACGATGCTACTGGGTGTCAAAGCCGTGATCGCCGAAAGTTTCGAGCGCATTCACCGCTCCAATCTAATCGGCATGGGTGTACTGCCCTTGCAGTTCCAGAATGGCCAGAGCGCCCAAAGCCTTGGGCTCACCGGCATGGAAACGTTCGAAATCTTGGGTCTCGAGCGCGGCGCGGCGAAGTTCGTCAAGATCACCGCCACGGCCGATGGCGGCACGCGGACGCTGATCACACAGTTCGAGGCGCGCCTGCGCATCGATACACCCAAGGAACTTGACTACTTTCAACATGGCGGCATATTGCAATACGTATTGCGGCAACTCGCCGCGCAAACCAAGGCGGCCTAACTCATGTCCCTCACTATGTTCACGGCCACCGTGCCGACCTGTACTCGCGCGTTGAACAGCCTCGCGGCCATCCTCGAAAAAGCGGACGCCCATGCACAAGCGCGCAAGATCAATCCCACGGCATTGCTCGGCACCCGTCTGTTCCCCGACATGCTGCCTCTGGCCATGCAAATCCAACTCGCCAACGATGCGGCGCGCAGCGGCGCCGCGCGTCTCGCCGGCGTCGAGATTCCAGGCTTCGAATCCAAGGAGCGCAGCTTTGCCGAATGGATCGCCGCGACCCGCGGCACCATCGCGTTTCTCGAATCATTGAAATCGGCGCAGTTCGACGGCGCCGAAGACAAGACCATCACCTGGCAGAGCCGCTCGTCCACCAAGAATATGCAGGGCACGCCGTATTTGTTCCATCACGTGCTGCCGAACGTGTTTTTCCACGTCACCACCGCCTACGACATTCTACGTCAGGCGGGACTTGAGATCGGCAAGCAGGATTACCTGGGGAGAGCCTGAGGGACACTCCCCGCCTCAACCAGCACCATGGTGCTAGGGTTAAGGTGGCTCTTGATGGCCGCATTGACCTGATTGCGCGTCAGCGCATTCACCGCCTCCGGATAACCATCCAGCCAGCTCACGTCGTAGCCGCGCTGCACCGAGGTCAAAATGGTATTGGCAACACCGCCGGTGGTCGATAGGCCGACCAGGTAGGTGCCGACGACGCCCTGTTTGCGCACTGCCAGTTCACTGTCGGTGACGCCGTCCGTCCACCATTTGTCGAGTTCGCGGCGCGTCGAAGCGATGCCCTTGGCCAACAGCGCCGGCGCAAAGCTGGCCGAAATATCCCAATCGCCGTCGGCGACGCTGTCCTCGCTCATACCCGCGCCGATGCCGTAAGTCAGTCCTTCCTTATCACGCACGGTGCCCATCAGGCGTCCCGTGAATCCCTGCCCGAGAATCGCCGTGCCGACGCGTAGCGCCAAGGCGTCGGGATCTTTGTAGCGCAGCCCTGTCGGTTGCCCAAGAATTATCGAGACGCTCGGCTTATCGGCAAGCGGCACCTCGATCTCGCGCGCTCCTGGGGAGGTCGCGGGTGTCGCTGGGCGCCGGTAATCTTGACCGCCGCTCCAACCCGCGAACGCCTTCGCGACCTGCGCCTGCGCCTCCGCGGTGGATACGTCGCCGGCCAAAACCAGGGTCAGGTGCGCCGGGCCGTAATATTTCGCATGAAACGCCTTGATCTCGTCCACGGTTGCGGTCTTCGCGGCGGCCTCGTACTCGTCGATCCCATGCGGGCGATTCGGGTGGCCCGCAGGAAATATAGCGCGGCCGAAGGCTTCCTGTGCCCGAGCCTGGGTGTTTTGCGCCGACGCCTGCAATACCCCGACGAACTGCTGCCTCGCCTTCTCGAATTCTTGAGACTTGAGGGCCGGCGAGCGCAGTTCTTCGGCGATCAACCCGATCACCAGCGGCAAGTCTTTCTTGAGGCACTTGGCGCGAATCTCCAAGGATTGCGTGCCGACTCCAAATGAGATCTCGGCGCCTACATCGTCCAATTTTTCGGCGATCGCAAACTTGTCCAGCGTCTTCGTGCCGCGGTCGAGCATCATCCCGGTGAGCGTCGGGATCGCGATGTTGCCGGGTTCCGCCATGGCATCACCCGCCGGCAGTGCCCCCAAGATCACAACCACATCCTTCACGTGAGTGTGATAGGTGATTACGTCGATTCCCGCGACTTGCGAACGCTGGCTGTGTTCCGCCATGTTTGCGGCCGCCGTGCCGCTTACGAAGATCAATGCCATCAATACCCAGTGTTGCATCACGAGCCCTTCTTTGCTTGCGGCAGCACCGGCACGAACCAGCCTGTCGTACTCTGATCTTCGTTCAGATACTCCTTGGCAACGCGTTGCACGTCCGCCGGAGTCACCTGTTGAACTTTCTCCGGGAACGTCACATACAGCGTCCAATCACCGATGGCGATCCACTCGTTGAGCTCCGCAGCCATCGCCGCGGTACCGTCGCGCTTGTAAGCATCGGCGGCGATGTATTGCTGCTTGACCCGCTCGACTTCGGCCGGGGTGACCCCGTCGGTTTTGATTTTGGCAATTTCCGCGAGGAGTGCCTTCTCGACCTGGGCCTGCGTGGCGCCCGGCGCGAGCGTCGCGAACACCGTATGCAGCGACAAATCGCGGTGCAAATCCGTGCCGGCGCCCGCGTTCAGAGCGAGGCCTTGATCGACCAGCCCCCGGTACAGCCTGGCATTCTTACCCGAGCTCAAGATGGCATCCAGCATGTCGAGCGCGGGTTGATCGGCATTGCGGCCATTGGGTACTTTGTGCGCGATGATCACGGTGCCAAGTTCGCCCGGCCGCCTGATGAGAACCCGCCGCGGTCCGCTTTGCGCCGGCTCCTCGGTGTAAATCTGGGGAATGGGCGACGGGGAATGCGGATATACGCCATAGTATTTTTTGATCAAGCCCAGCGTCGCTGCGGGATCGATGTCGCCGACCACCGTGACGGTCGCATCGTTCGGCCAGTAAAAGGTGTCATAGAACTCGTGCAGCTTGGTGATCGGCACGTGCTCGATATCGCTCTTCCAGCCGATTATCGGATGATGGTAAGGCAGCGCCACGTAGGCGGCGGATGTCACTTCCTCCATGAGTACGTTGTCCGGATCGTTCTTGCCGCGTTCAAACTCGTTGCGCACGACGGTCATCTC
>DATCDX010000232.1:0-2413 GCA_036510475.1 Steroidobacteraceae bacterium | reverse complement strand
CGCGGCAGTGGTTTGCCTTCGTTTGCGCTTACCGGCTCCAGCTCCAAGTTCACCCAGGACGAAGTGCTCGGCGGCAATCAAACGCTGGACACGGTCGGCGTCTCATTCAGTTGGCCGCTGTTCCAAGGCGGTGCGGTGGCGTCGGCGGTGCGCCAGTCGCGCGCCTTGTACCGGCAGGCGCAAGCCGCCTACGACGCCACGCAGCGCGACACCGAACGGCAGACGCGTGCGGCCTTTCGCGGCATCGTCAGCGGCATCCAACGCATCGGCGCCGCGCGCCGCGCCGTGAATTCGGGGCGTGACGCGGTGGATGCCAGCCGGCGCAATGTGGAATTCGGCACCGGCACCGAGTTCGAACTGCTGGATGCGCAAAACAATTACTATACGGCGCTGCGCGCCTATCACCAGGCGCGCTACGACTATCTGACGAGTGCGCTCACGCTCAAACAGCAGGCCGGCCGCCTGACGGAGCACGATCTCGACGCCGTCGATGATCTTCTCATCGAGAGCGGCACATGAGCATGCGACTGCTACCCAAGGAACCCGTCATGCTTCGCGACACAACCGGTCAGGATCGTGTGATTGAACGCAGCAGTGCGTGGCGGCGTCATAGAACGCTCATCATCGTCGCGCTGGCCGCGATTATCGCCCTCGGCGTGCTGCTCGCCTACCTGCTGCACTACGCCGGCGCCGGCGTCTCCGTCGATCGTTCGCGGCTGTCGATCGCCACGGTGGAGCGCGGCAGCTTCGTCCGTGACATCGCTGCGGACGGACAAGTAGTGGCGGCCGTCAGCCCCACGCTCTACGCCAATGCCGCGGGCACGGTCACACTCAAAGTGCATGCCGGCGACACTGTCTCCAAAGGCCAGGTACTGGCGGTGGTCGACAGTCCCGATCTGACTGCGAAACTGTCGCAGGAACAGGCGACCGCGGCGGGTCTTCGCATCGACTGGCAGCGCGCGACGCTTGACGCCGAGCATCGGCTTTCTCAGCTCAAGGATGCCTACGCCCAAGCGCAAGTCGATCAGACGACCGCGCAACGTGAGCGCGATCGCAGCCGCAAGGCGTATGAACTCGGCGCCTATTCGGAATTGCAGGCGCTCAAGGCCCAGGATTCGTTGGAAAAAGCCCAGTTCGCGCTCGAGCAGGCGAAAGTGGAATACGCATCGCAGCCCAAACAGAACCGGTTCGACATCGACAGCAAAAAGGCGCTGTTCGAGCGCCAGCAACTCCTGGTGACGGATCTTAAGCGCCAGATCGATGGCTTGAACGTTCGTTCGCCGGTGGACGGGCAAGTCGGACAGGTGCAAATCGCCGACCGTGCCAGCGTTGCCAAGGATGCGCCGATTCTCACGGTCGTCGACCTGTCGGCGCTCGAAGTCGAAATCAAAGTGACGGAGAGTCTGGCGCGCGACCTGCGCCCGGGAATGACCGCGAATCTCGAGGGTGACGGACACCGCTGGCAGGGCAGTGTCAGCGGCGTGTCGCCCGAGGTCGTCGGCGGCCAGGTCACCGCGCGGGTGCGCTTCGGTAAGGAGAAGCACGCGGGTCTGCGCCAGAACCAGCGGCTGTCGGTGCGGATATTGATCGATCGGCGCGACAACGTATTGATGGTCGATCGCGGCTCGTTCATGGATCAGGAAGGCGGCGGTTTTGCCTATGTCGTGCACGGCAATGTGGCCGAACGCCGCCCGGTACGCTTGGGCGCCGCCAGCATCGCCAAAGTGGAAATCCTCGATGGCTTGGCCGTGGGCGATCAAATCGTGATCTCGGGCAGCGACGCGTTCAACGCGGCGCCGCGAGTGATCTTGAGCCACTGACGGCTCGTGAGCCATTGAGGAACTCATCATGCAATGCCGGGGACTGGAACACTTATTTTCGCGCGAGGCCCAACCATGCTCAAAATGACTCATTTATCGAAGGCGTATCGAACCGAAGTCGTCGAAACCTACGCGTTGCGGGACTTTTCGATTCACGTCAGTGAAGGCGAATTCGTCGCCGTTACCGGCCCCTCCGGTTCGGGCAAGACCACGTTTTTGACGATCGCGGGCTTGCTGGAGGAATCCACCGGCGGCGAATATCAGTTGGATGGCGCTGACGTGCGCGGCCTGAACGACAACCAGCGCTCGCGGCTGCGCAATGAAAAGATCGGTTTCATCTTTCAGGCCTTCAACTTGATTTCCGATCTCAACGTGCAGGACAACATCGACGTGCCGCTGCGTTATCGGGGCTTCAACGGCGCCGAGCGGCGCCGGCGAATCCACGAATCCCTGGAAAGGGTGGGCCTCTCGGCGCGCGCCCGGCACTATCCGGCGGAGCTTTCCGGCGGCCAGCAGCAGCGCGTCGCGATCGCGCGCGCGCTGGCCGGTTCGCCGCGCCTGCTGCTCGCCGACGAACCCACCGGCAACCTCGA
>DATCDX010000231.1:0-2077 GCA_036510475.1 Steroidobacteraceae bacterium | reverse complement strand
CGAGCCGCGTGCGCGGCAGCGGCAAGTTGATTCTCACGGGACAGCTCGGAGAAGTCATGAAGGAGAGCGCCCAGGCGGCCGTTACTTTGATCAAATCGCGCGCGGATCGCTTGGGCATTGATCCTGCGGCGCTGAATGATTGCGATTTGCACATTCATGTCCCGGCGGGCGCCATTCCCAAGGACGGTCCGAGCGCAGGGGTGGCCATCGCCACCTCGCTGGCTTCGCTGCTGCTACAGCGCACCGTGCGCTCCGATGTGGCCATGACCGGGGAAATCAGCCTGCGGGGCGTGGTGATGCCGGTCGGGGGCATCAAGGAAAAGTGCGTCGCCGCGGCGCGTGCCGGCATTCATACCGTGATCCTGCCAGCGCGCAATCGACGCGATCTTGAGGACATCCCAGAGAGCGTGCGTGCGAAGCTCGAGTTTGTCTGGGCGGAGAAAATCGACGACGTACTCGCGCGGGCGCTCGAGGAGGTTCCGGCGAAGCGCGCGGCGGCGTAACGTATCGCCTACGTCGATGGATACCGAACTCGCCCGCACATTTCTCGTGGTGGTCGCGACAGGCAGCTTCGTTGAGGCGGCTCAGCGGCTGCACGTGACGCAATCGACCGTCAGTATGCGAATCCAGCGCCTGGAGGAAACACTGGGTGCCGAACTTTTCGTGAGGAACAAGGCGGGATCCACGCTGACACCCGCCGGGCGGCAATTTCAACGCCACGCCGCACTCTTGACGCGTACCGTAGAACAGGCACGCCAGGAAATCGGCATTGTCAGCGGCTTTCGCGCGACGCTGACCGTCGGCAGCCGGATCGGACTCTGGGAGGACTTGCTGCTGCGTTGGCTGCCTGTCTTTGCTTCGCTCGCGCCGGATGTGGCGGTGCGAGCCCTGATTGGATTCGAAGATGACCTGATGCAAGCCTTGATCGACGGCCGCGCCAATATCTGCGTGATGTACACACCTCAAGCCCGGCCGGGCTTAGTGATCGAACTTCTACTGGAAGAACAACTCGTGATGGCGTCCACGCGACCGTCAGCGTCGCGCGAGCCGGCGAGCGACTACATCTATGTCGATTGGGGTGCCGAGTTTTTTGCCCATCACAGCCTGGCATTCCCAAATTTCCTGGGCGCCCCTCTCTCGGTCAACATCGGCTGGCTCGGGCTGCAACGCCTGCTGCTGCACGGCGGCACCGGGTATTTCCCGGCGAGGATGCTGCGCGCACACGAGTTGACCGGCCGGGTGCATCGCGTCGCCGGCACACCGGAGTTCCGGCTGCCCGCTTACCTGTGTTACCCGGCGAAATCGGAATCTGAACCGCTCTCGATGGCGCTCGATACGATCCGCCGCGTCGCGGCAGAGACAGCCTGAGCAGGGCGAATCGATCGTGACCTCGACAGTCTGGACCATAGGCCATTCGACACGGCCGTTGGATACCTTCCTGCAGCTGCTCGTACACTACCGGATCGAGGCGCTCGCCGATGTGCGGCGATTCCCAGGTTCGCGACGGCAACCCCAGTATTCTCAGTTACCTCTGCGCGATGCGCTGGCCGAGCAGGGCATCGCTTATCATTGGATTGCCGCGCTCGGCGGGCGCCGCCGGCCGCTGCCGGATTCCCCGAACATCGCCTGGCGCAACGCGTCGTTCCGCGGCTACGCCGACCACATCGCCGGCACGGAGTTCGCCCAAGGCTTGAACGAACTGCTCGAAGTCGCGGGCCGTCTGCGGACGGCGATAATGTGCGCAGAGGCCGTTTGGTGGCGTTGTCACCGGTCGCTGATCGCGGATGTGTGTGTGTGTGTGTGTGCGCGGCATCCAGGTGATGCATATTCTCGACGAGAAACACGCCGTCACGCATCCCTACACGGCGCCGGCACGCATCGTTCGGGGCCGACTGAGTTACGTGGCCGCTGTGGGCAAACCGTTGGCACGGCAGTAGCGCGGCGGGATCATCGCGGGCACTGCCCCGGAGTTGCCGGCCGCAATTCGAGTGTATGATGTGGCGAGATTCTCACGGCGGTAAAGCATGAAAATCAATCCGCATCTGCGCAGCGTCACGGACACCTTGGTGACCGATTC
>DATCDX010000230.1:0-4524 GCA_036510475.1 Steroidobacteraceae bacterium | reverse complement strand
AGGACACAAAGGAGATGACGAGCGCACGCGCATCGGCCGGCACCGACATCCGGCCCTGAGTCGTGACTTTTGATCCCGCAACGGTCATCGCGTTACATTACCGCAGGCGGTAAGCGGCGATCGAAGGAACAGAACTTGTTGTCGCAATGGCGTGTCATAGTGTCGGTACAGCCCCTGCTGGTCGTCGTAGCCATCCGACATGATGCATGAGTCCCACGAATGAAGTATCTCGCCGCCATCGCTCTTGTAGTCTGTTTCGTCCCGTGCATGAGCCGCGCCGCGGATGTCGATCTCGCCACACTGACTTGCTCGAAATATCAAAACGAAGTGCTCCCCGCCGCCGCCTCGAGCCCGACCGCGGATCCCATCAATACTGTGATGTGGTTGTTCGGATTTTCCGTGGCGAAGTCCGGGGCGCACGTCATGTATGGAGACGCCTTGGAGGCGTTCGGATTCGCGCTGGACGCGCAATGCAAGAACAACCCCAATGAAAGCGTCTTGGACGCGCTGGCGGTCGTCAAACCCGACGCCAAGAACCCGATGAATTTGGCCACCCTACAGTGCGCCATATTCGCAAAACGGCACATCGACCTGGCGCACTCCGATGCCGAGAGCGCAAACACCCTGATGATGTGGCTGCTGGGATTCGCCGTGGCAAAATCCGGCAGCCATATTTTCAATGCGGATGCCCTGAGCGCCTTTAAACCCACCTTGCTGGCCCAGTGCGCGAAGCATCCGGACCAAAGCCTGTTCGACGCACTCGTGGCCGTCAAGACGGCGATGCCTTTCAAGTGAACAGGCGCAGTCGCTGCCTATGTATCGCGGTCGGCGTCTCTGGCGAAATTCGCGAGCAGTTCGTGAAACAACGCGACGGTCGGCGCGCGGTCACCGCACTACGTCGTCTCCGTGATCTTGCGTAGGTGCGGCGGGTGATCGGGATCGAAACCGCGCCGCACGGCGAGCGTGGCGATCAACTTGTAAGCGCTTTGTACCAGCAGGATCGGCGCGATCTCGGCCACGGCAGCAACCGTGGGCAGCACAATGGCGTGGTCGGCGCTGCCGCCGGCGAGCAACACGGGCACGCCGCGACGCACCAGATCGCCAGCGAGCGCCTCGACACCCGGTCGCGTGCCATCGTCCTGCGCAAACAGCAGCGCCGGGAATTTCGGCCCCAGCAGCGTGTACGGCCCGTGCCGCAGCTCCGCGCTGCTGAACGCCTCGGCGTGCAAGCCGCAAGTTTCCTTGCATTTCAGCGCAGTTTCCTGTGCGGCGCCGAGCCCCAGGCCGCGACCCACGACATACAGATGCTGAGCGGGCTCGAGCACCGCCAGTGCCTCGGACCAGTCGAGCGCCCAGCTTTCATCCATGAGCGCGGGCAGTGCGTCCACGGCTGAACCGAGCGCGGCGTCCAGGGTCCAGGCCGCCACCAGCCGTGCCAGCGCGCCCAAGGTGGCGAGATAGGATTTGGTGGCGGCGACGCTGGTCTCAGGACCGGCGCGCAGCTCGATCACGAGATCGGCGGCGCTGATGAGCGGTGCGCCGGGGCTATTGCATAGGGCGAGAATCGTGGCCCCGGAGGCTTTCGCGGCAGCGACCGACGCGAGCAGGTCGGGGCTGCGCCCCGACTGGGACAGCGCGATAAATAAGCAGCCGCGAAGATCCTGGGCAACGCCGTACACAGAGCTCACGGAGGGTGCGGCGGATGCCGTCAGAACGCCTGCGCGAGTTTCGATCAGGTATTTGGCGTAAGTCGCGGCGTGATCGGAACTTCCGCGCGCGCAGGTGATCACCGCACGCGGCGCGAGGCGCCGCAATTCGGCGCCGATGCCGGTGATCGCAGCGGTGTCGCCCCGCAATTGCGTTCGTATCGCGTCCGAAGCGCTCGCGGCTTCCAGAAACACACGAGTGGCCTGCACCGAGGAAGCGCTGACTGCACTCATCAAGAGGCACTCAACTCGGCGACGAAGTCGTAGGTATCCCCACGGTAAAATGACTGCGAAAACTCGATCGCGCGCCCGTCAAGTGGGCCGACCGCATTGGCGAGTGATGTCATAGAGCCGTACCACACGCTCTGCACTCTACCCGATTGCCTGCTGCGCAATCCGGAATTCTCAGCATCCGCGCCCTGCCGCCGGCAACACGCCGCGCCTGGAGCGCTCTATTTGAGCATGATGTGTTCACCTGCGCCAATCATCTGGCGCGCTGATTCAAGCGTGCAGCTCCGGGCGCCTGAATCTTACCGCCTCGCCGCGTTTACTTTGCAACTGCGCGTATTGATCGGCTAAATTCAAATGGCCGGTGAAATTCACAGGGTCAGCCCGATTAGGGCGCCACACGGGCGCGATTCCATCGACGTCCAAGCGCCGCAAGATCAATGCGATGCGTTGTGGTGTGCCCAGATCACTCCATCCGCACTGCGGCACCGGCAGCACCTGCAGTATCGCTTCGTTGCCTTGAAGTACGTCGCGGGAGAAATCGATGCTTCGCAGTTGTTGATAAAACTCATCGAGCGCCGGCCCTTTCAGACAGCGCATTGCCGCCGCGGTGGAGTCGAACGAACCGTCGAACAGACCGAGCAGCGCGCGCACGGAAGCCGCCGCGATGAATGCGTTCCAGAGCGCGCCTTGGTTTAGTAGCGCTTGGGCTCGGGTCGCCGTCGGCTTCTCGATGAAGCGCAGCACCCGCGCCGGCTGACTCCGCGGCCCGGACTCAGGCACGATGTATCCAAGCTCGGTGTCCGCTTCCTCCGGCTCGATGCCCAGCAGGTATATCGCGTCACGATTGGCGGCGGCGAGTGCGGCGGCCCGTTGCAGCGATGCAGCCATCGTCGGCTCGTCTCGCAGGTAGTGGTCCGCGGGCAGCAACACCACGATGGCGTCGGGGTCGCGCGCCGCGATCCGCAACAGCGGCAGCAGGACGCCGTGCGCCGTACCACGGTTTTGCGGTTGCACGATCACGTTCTCATCCGCGATGTTGCCGAGCGCTGCCTTCCACCACTGTCGATGCTGCGCGGCCACCACGGCGCACACTCGCTGCGGCGGCGCCACGACTCCGGCGCGCTGCAATGCCTCCTGCAGCAAGCTAGGGCCCCCTCGCAAGGAACAAAACTGCTTCGGCACGGCGATACCGTGCAAATTCCGGGTCAGGCCCTGCAGCCGTCTACCCTCACCGCCGGCAAGCACCAGCGACCAAGTGTTCAATCGATGTCTCACGGGCGACTCCTTTGCACCGGCGATAGCGGCGGCCGGTTGCCGTATTCTGGCCGCGAAGACGCGCCGGGGGGAATCCCAACTTTCCGACATGCAGCGTGAGAAAGCGCCTACCCGCCGGCGCGCGGGATTTTCACTCTAAAAGCCGTGTTGCCGCCCTGCCCCGTGTCGACATCGACGGATCCTTGGTGGGCCAGGACGATCTGGGACACGATGTACAAGCCGAGACCCAAGCCCTCGCCGCGGCCCGCTTCACGCTGGCCGCCGCGGAACGGATCGAACAGGTGCGCCAATACATCGGGCGCGATGGCGCCGGCATTTTTCACCACCAGCGTCACGCAGTCGCCCTGCGCGCCGTCGAGCCGCACGAAAACCGGCGCATCAGCGCGGCCGTGTTTGAGCGCGTTGCCGATCAAATTGGATGCCACTTGCGAGATCCTCTCCGGATCCCACAAGCCCGTACAATCACCTTCGCACACCGATTCTATCAGTCGGGCCGGGAGTGCCGCCTGATGCTCATGCACCACTTTATCGACCAGCGTCTTCAAGTCTGCCGGTACGCGCTTCACGATGATGCCTCCCGCCAGCCGCGCGCGCGCCAGATCGAGCATGTCTTCGATCATTCGGCTCATCCGCTTGCCGCTCGAGGATATTCTTGCGGCGGAATCGAGCGCCGTACGCTCGTCGGGCCGGCGCTGCAGCAGTTGCGCCGACGCCATGATGGCACTCAAGGGATTGCGCAAATCATGCGCCAACAGCGCACTGAACATTTCGTTGAGGCGCAGCGTTTCGGTGCGCTCGCGCAGTTCCAGCGCCAGTTGCTGCTTTTGCCGGTACAGCTCGAAAAAGACATCAGCCTTGTTCTTGAGGATGTGGGGCTCGATCGGCTTGTAAATGAAATCGACTGCGCCGGTTTCATAGCCCTTGAACATTCTTTGCGGTTCACGCGAACCGGCCGTGACAAAAATCAGGGGTATGCGCCGGGTGCGCTCGCTGCCGCGCATCAGCTCTGCCAGTTCGAAGCCGTCCATGTCGGGCATTTGCACGTCGAGAAATGCCAGGGCGACATCGTGCACCAGTAATAACTCCAATGCTTCGGGACCCGAGCGGGCCTTCAAAATTTCCACGTCGCCGTGCGCCAGCAGCGCCGACAGCGCGAGCAGATTTTCCTCAAGGTCATCGACCAGCAGACATTTGACCGTGGGCAGCATTAGTTTGCGGCCTCTACCGCGTCGAGCTCACGCAAGAGATCCGCGATCTGTTCGAGCGGCAGCACCAGATCGGCGGGGCAGAGCTTGAGTGCCGATAGCGCCAT
>DATCDX010000229.1:0-2391 GCA_036510475.1 Steroidobacteraceae bacterium | reverse complement strand
CATCCGTAATTGGGCGCCGGCACTCTGGGGTCGCTTACCGGAAGCCGAGCGGCGCCGCTTCGTACGGCACCTGCAGGGGTATTGGGATGTGCACCGGCACCGTCTGCCGCCGAATTTGAGCGAGCGCATTGCGCATCTGCGGGGCGGCGGCAAATTACAGGTGAACGCGGGCCGAATCCTCGATGTCGCTGCCCTGGGAGGCCGGCTTCGGGTACTGTGGCGTCCCCGCGGCAGGGAGACGACGGCGACGCTGTGGGCGGACTTGGTGATCAACGCCACCGGCCCCGATTACGCGCTCAATCGTTCATCGGATCCGCTGATAAATTCGCTGCGCGCGACGGGCCTGGTGCTCGAGGATGCGTTGCATCTCGGATTGCGCACCGGCCGGCACGGCGCCTGCGTGGACGCGCAGGGTAACGCAAGCGAGCGCGTGTTCTACCTCGGGCCCATGCTGCGGGCCGACCATTGGGAGACGACTGCGGCAACTGAACTGCGCGATCACGCCGAGCGGCTCGCAGCCCATCTCGCCGCGCGCTGATAGTTAGGCGAGCTGTTTTGCGCCTGCGAGTTGGCTTAAACCTCCGAGGAGGCGGCTCAAGTCATCGCGGGTGCTGTACATGGATATGCCGGTGCGCAACAGGCCGCCGCGTTCGGCGAGCCCCAGTACTTGCACCGCCCGTGCCGCGTAAAAATCTCCGTCCCACACACAGATACCCTGCTTGCCCAGCGCCGTCGCGGCGTCGGCCGCGGTGGCATGGTCAAGAGTAATCGATACCGTGGGCGCGCGCGCGCGGCCGGAAAAATCCGGACCCCAGACGCGGACACCGGGTATCTGACGCACGGCGTCGTAGTAGAACTTGGCCAATTCATGTTCGTACGCGGAAATGCCCGTCATGGCATCGACGATGCGCTCGCGCAGCGTGGCGCCGTTCCCCCAGCCCGCAATGTACTCGACCGCCGCGCGCACGCCGTCGATGGCGGCGTGATTCAGCGTGCCGGTCTCGATGCGATAGGGGGCGGCGGGATCCTGCACGCTCAGGCGGTGCGTGGGCAGCCGCTCGAGCGCGCCGGGCTTTGAATACAAAACGCCCACGTGCGGCCCGTAGAACTTGTAGCCGGAGCAGAGCAGAAAATCCATGCCCAGCGCCTGCACGTCGAGTGGAAAATGTGGTGCGTAGTGCACGGCGTCGATCACCAACAGGGCGCCCACCTGCTGCGTCAGGCGTCGCGCGAGCGCGATGTCATTGACCGTTCCCAGTGCATTCGACGATGCGCCCAGTGCAAACACCTTGGTGCGGGGCGTGATCTTGGCCGCCATGTCGGCCTCGTCCAACTGCCCCGACGCAAGCAGGCCCACCTCTTGAATGACGATGCCGCGATCTTGCAGGCGCAGCCACGGCCCGCGATTCGCTTCGTGATCGAGCTGGGTGATGAGCACTTCGTCGCCCGCGCTCAACGTGTCGCCGATGGCGCCGCTCAACGCATAGTTGAGGGTGGTCATGTTCTGACCGAATGAAATGCATGAGGCATCTTCGGCGCCGAGGAAGGCGGCGAGGACAGTGCGCGCCACGTCCATGCGCCGGTCCACTTCGCGGGAGGGCGGGAAGTTCCCATGAGTGTTGACGTTGCAGGTCGCGTACAAATCCGCGATGGCATCGATCACCACGCGGGGCACCTGGCTGCCGCCGGGCCCGTCCAGAAACGCAAGTTCAAGTCCGCCGCGGTCACACGTCAGTGCCGGGAAATCTTTTCTGCTGCGCAGGCAATGTTCGAGGGTGTAGGCCATTACAGTAAATCGTAGGTGAAGTCGTAGCTGGTCGATTTGGCGTCGCGCGGGTGCAGTTTCATGCTGCCCCTGGCGCCAGCGTACTTGCCGCTGCCTCCGGTAACGGCAAACAGGGAATCGCCTTCGTCGAGAAACGGTCCCTCGACGGTGATCTGCCCGCTCTTGAGAATCAGTGTCCAGTTGCACTCCCAGCTTTTGGCCACCACGACGCGCACGCAGTAACCCTGGTCGGTGCCGACCTGGATTTTATTGGCTGCGTCGAACACGCCGTTGGCGAATACCAGCAGGTCGCCGACCGAGTCGCCCTTTGGCCTTAAGTCCACGGTGGTTTCGCCGACCGGCCGCTCGACCACCTTGATGTGTTCGCCGGCGAAGGCCGGCAGCGCCAGGAGCGTGGCGGCGAGTGCGGCGATTCCTCCGGTGGTGATGTTCATGAGCTTCCCCTTACGTTGCGATCGCCATCATCGACGGCGCCGTATCTTTATGACAATAGTTTGCAATAATACCAAGATGCATGAATTTTGCCCGAAAGGATGATCGAGGAGATGGCGATGCTGAGCCGCGATGTCTCGCCGTTGATTCGCGAAGCGGCGGATCGAGTGTAT
>DATCDX010000228.1:0-4005 GCA_036510475.1 Steroidobacteraceae bacterium | reverse complement strand
AATCGATGTCGAGTTAGGAAGGGCGTTCGCGCAGGCGGCGCTCAACTTACTGCGCGATGCCGGAGTGGGAGCGGCTGACGTGACGGCCATCGGCAGTCACGGCCAAACGCTGCGCCATCGCACCGACCTCGCCGTGCCGTTTACTTGGCAGATCGGTGATCCCAATACTTTGTGCGAGATGACGGGCATCACGGTGGTGGCCGACTTTCGCCGCCGCGATGTGGCGGCCGGCGGCCAAGGCGCCCCGCTCCTACCGGTGTTCCACGATCAGGTGTTTCGCAGCGACGCTGAAGATCGCGTCATCGTGAACTTGGGCGGCATCGCCAACGTCACCCTGCTACGGCGCGACGCCATCGTCAGCGGCTTCGACACCGGACCCGCCAACCGCCTGCTCGATGCCTGGATTTCGCAGCACAAGGCTCGGGATTTCGACGCGAATGGCGCCTGGGCGAGCACCGGGCATTGCGACGACGCGCTGCTGCGGCGCTTATTGGACGAGCCCTACCTGGCGCTGCCGCCCCCCAAGAGCACGGGCCGGGAGCTGTTCAACCCATCCTGGCTGCAAAGCAAATTGGGCTCCTCGTCATACGAGCCGCAGGATGTGCAAGCGACATTGCAGGAGTTCACTGCGGAGACTGTCGCGGCGGCGGTGCGCCAATACGCCCCGGGCGCCGCGCTATACCTATGCGGCGGCGGCGCCCACAACGACGGCCTGCGCGCGGCACTGGCGCGGCGAATCGCGCCGAATCCTGTGGCGAGCACCACCGCGCTGGGCTTGAATCCCGATTATGTCGAAGCGATTGCCTTCGCCTGGTTCGGCAAGCGCACGCTCGAGGGATTGACATCGAGCGCCGGCAGCGTCACCGGTGCACGCGGCGCGCGTATCCTGGGAGGCGTGTATCGATACGCTTAAGCGTCATCAAACTGTCATACGCCGCCCGTCACACTCGCGCCCATGAACGACACCGACCTGCAAACACCGCAGTTGTATATCAACCGCGAACTCTCGTATCTGGAATTCAACCAGCGCGTGTTGGAGCAGGCCAAGGACAGCCGCATTCCGCTGTTGGAGCGAGTGCGGTTTCTGTGCATCTCCTGCGAGAATCTCGACGAGTTCTTCGAAATCCGCGTCGCCAGCCTGAAAGAGCTGTTGGAGGCCGGCGCCGTGCAGGGCGGGCCGGACGGATTATCGGTTCAGGAACAGCTGCGGGCCATACGCACGCGGGCGGTGCGTCTGGTCGATGAGCAATACGAGTTGCTGAACGATGTGCTCATGCCGGAACTCAGCGCCAAAGGCGTGGTGTTCGTCTCTCCCGACATGTGGACCGAGGCTCAGGCCGCATGGCTCGGCGACTATTTCAGCCGCGAGGTGGAGCCTGTTTTGAGTCCGCTGGCGCTGGACCCGGCACGGCCGTTCCCGAAAATCCTCAACAAGAGCTTGAACTTCGCGGTGGTGGTCGAAGGCGAGGACGGCTTCGGCCGCAACAGCGGGCTGGCCGTGGTGCAGGCGCCGCGTTCCCTGCCCCGCATCATCCGCTTACCCGATGAACTTGGCAGCCGCAACTTCGTATTCCTCGGCACCATCGTCGAAGCCTTCGTCTCCAAACTCTTCGCCGGCATGCGCATGCGCGGCTGCTACCAGTTTCGGGTCACGCGCAACAGCGATTTGTTCGTGGAGCAGGAAGAAGTCGACGATCTATTGCGAGCCGTCGAAGGCGAACTGGCCTCGCGCCGCTTCGGCGATGCCGTACGGCTGGAAACCGCGCACGACTGCCCGGAAGAAATACTGACCTACCTACTGGGACAATTCGGGCTGACGGGCGATGATCTGTACAAGGTCTCGGGCCAGGTGAACTTGAATCGCCTGATGGCCGTGTACGATCTCGTGGATCGAACGGAACTTAAGTACATGCCGTTCGTGCCCAGCATCCCCGAGCGCCTGCGCATGGGCATGGGCAGCGATCTGTTCGCAATGCTGCGCGCCGGGGACGTGCTGCTGCATCACCCGTTTCAAGGTTTCGGTCCGGTCATGGATTTCATCAAGCACGCGGCCACCGATCCGCAGGTGCTGGCCATCAAACAAACCCTGTACCGCGCCGGCAGCGACTCCACCATCGTCAACGCGCTCGCCGAGGCCGCGCAGGCGGGCAAGGACGTGACGGTCATCATCGAGCTGCGGGCGCGTTTCGACGAAGAAGCGAATATCGACATTGCCACCAAGCTGCAGGAAGCGGGCGCGCACGTGATGTACGGCGTGTTCGGTTTCAAGACGCACGCGAAACTCGTGATGGTGGTGCGCCGCGAGGAAAAAGGCTTGCGGCGCTACTGTCACATGGGCACCGGCAACTACCACGCCAAGACCGCGCGGCTGTACACCGACTACGGCCTGATGACCGCCGACGAATCCATCGGCGAGGATATTCACGAGATATTCCTGCAACTGACCGGGCTGACGCGCGTGCCGCGTCTGCGCAAACTGCTGCATGCGCCCTTCAGCCTGCATCAGGCGCTGCTGGCCAAGATTGAGCGCGAAACCGAACATGCGCGCGCGGGCAAGTCCGCCCGCATCATCGCAAAACTCAACGCGCTCACCGAGTCCACCGTAATCCAAGCCCTGTACCGCGCCTCGCGCGCCGGCGTCGACATCGATCTCATCGTGCGCGGCGTTTGCTGTTTGCGCCCCGGCGTCCCCGGCGTGTCCGAACACATCAAAGTGCGCTCGATCGTCGGCCGCTTCCTGGAACATTCCCGCGTCTATTACTTCGAGAATGCCGGAGAGCTCGATATCTACTGCGCCAGCGCCGATTGGATGGATCGAAATTTATTCCGCCGCATTGAAGTCGCGTTCCCGGTCGCGTCGCCGGACCTGCAAACACGGGTCGCCGACGACTTGCAACTGTGCCTGGCGGATGACGTACAGGCCTGGGTCATGAACTCCGAAGGCAGCTATAGCCGCGCGGGATTTGGCCAGGTGTGCGCGCAGACCCGCCTTTTGAGTTTGTACGACGAGCGCGTCGCGCTCACCGAGACTTAAGCGTAGCCTTAAGCGAAATTCAGCCGAAACCCCGCCTCCTTCAAATACAGCCGCTCCTGCTCCAGGTCCTCGAGCGTCAGCGGATGTTCCTTCATCCAGCGCTGCGGCAATTCCAAATTGAGCGTACGGCCCTTGACGTTCAATTGCACCTCGGGCAGCGGTTGCGGGCTGCGCCCCCGGTGCAGCAACACCGCGAGCCGCAGCAGCACGATCAGAAACTCGGCGTGCCGGTCCCACGGCGGCAGTAAATCCTCCAGCGACGCGAAGGACAGTTGCCGGCGGTGACCGCCCACCAGCGCCGACAACAGCAACTGCTCCTCGCGCGGAAAGCCCGGCATGTCCGCGTGCTGCAATAGGTAGGCGCTGTGGCGATGGTACTTGGAGTGCGCTATATCGAGGCCGGTCTCGTGCAGCCGCGCCGCCCAGCGCAGCATGGACTCCGCCAGTGGGTCTTCCAGTGCCCATTCGGCCTCTACTTGTTCCAGCAGCGCGACTGCGGTGGCCTCGACCCGGTCCGCCTGCAGTTCATCGACGTGATAGCGCTTTTCCATGGCGCGCACGCTGAGCACGCGCGCATCTTCGTCGGTGAAACGGCCCATGAGGTCATATAGCATGCCTTCGCGCATGGCGCCTTCCGCCACGCGAATGCGATCGATGGCGAAGCTCTCGGCGATTTCCAGCAAGATCGCAAGTCCCGCGGGAAACACCGGCGCGCGTTCAACGTCCACGTCGGGCAGATCAAGTTCGTCCACATGCCCTGCGGCGATCACGCGCTCAGCCAGCGATCGCAGGCTATCCGGCGTGATGTGCGGCGCATCGGGACTGAGCCGGCGCATGACATCGCCGATGACCCTCACCGTGCCGGAACTACCGAACGCCTGCAGCCAACCGAGCTTGCGGTAGGCTTCGTGTATGGGTTCGAGTTCGAGCCTGACCGCCGTGCGCGCGCGTTCAAAGCGCTTCTCGGAAAT
>DATCDX010000227.1:0-7269 GCA_036510475.1 Steroidobacteraceae bacterium | reverse complement strand
CGTTGACCGGTGCAGCGTCGTGGAATAGCACCAGCCAGACCAACTCACCGTATCTGATCGGCGTGAACGGACAGCCGATCACCTCGATTCCGAATCCCTACGGCGTCGTCAACAGTCCGCTGGCACAATCGCCGCCGTTTCAGGGAAATCTGCGTGCCCGGTACGATTTCACCTTCAATGACTACAACGCTTTTTGGCAGGTGGGCGGCGTCCGCCAGGGAAGCTCGCACTCATCGACGGGCTATCGCCAAAACTTCGACCAGCCGGGTTACACGACCTACGACGCCTCGTTGGGCGTGGCAAAGGACGCCTGGAGCATGCAGCTGTACGGTCAGAATATTACCGACACACGCTATGTGACCTTCATCAGCGCCAGTCAATTCGTCAATCAGAACTTCGTCGGGCGCCCGCGCACCATGGGCGTGAGGTTCAGTTATAAGTTTTAGTATGCCGGACGTCCGCCACCACGCTGCGTACCGCCGCAATGAGCACGTCGGCCGGTTGAACTGGGGTGCGCGTCAGGCGGGGCTGTGCCTGCTGCTCGGCGGCGTCACAGCAACCTGCTTCAAAGCTCGCGCAATTGTGCCCGCACCCGTTCCAAATCCTCCGCCGTATCCACGCCCGCGGGCGGCGCTTCGCTCAGCGTCACGAGATGAATGTTCATGCCATGCTCCAAGGCGCGCAGCTGTTCCAGCTTCTCGCACTCCTCGAGCACCGTCGGCGGCCATGCCGCAAATTGCAGCAGGCTCCGTACCCGGTATGCATAGATACCGATGTGGCGCCAGGCGCCGTCAAAACGAGTCGGCCGGCCGCCGACCCGGTCAACACCATCGCGAGGCCACGGCACCGGCGCGCGGCTGAAGTACAGTGCACGTCCCTCGCGCGCGCGCAACGCCTTGACGCAGTTCGGATCGAGAAATTCCGCGAGCGATTGGATGGGCGCCACCGCCGTCGCAATATCCGCCTGCGGACGTGCCCGTAAGGCCTCAGCGACTTCACTGAGGACTGCAGCCGGCATCATGGGTTCGTCCCCCTGCAGGTTCACGACGATATCGTCCGCCGCGAAGTCTCTCGCGCGCACCACCTCGGCGATCCGGTCGGTGCCGGAGGCGTGCATTGCCGAGGTGCGCTCACAATCGGCACCGAAGTTTTGCGCAGCTTGCAGGATGCGTTCGTCGTCGGTGGCCACGATCACGGAAGCGGCGCCGCTTGCACGCGCGCACTGCCACACCCATTGGATCAACGGCCGGTCGCCGAGCACGAGTAATGGCTTGCCCGGCAGGCGCGAAGCGGCGAAGCGCGCCGGAATGATCACATGGAACATCTGACGGGATCTTGGCTCAAGTATCGAGCAGGGGATCGTCGGCGCCCAAGACACGCGCCTCGTCCGGCAGCATCAATGGGATTCCGTCGCGCACGGCGTAAGCCAGCCGATCGGGCCGGCAGACGAGTTCCTGCGCATTACCGGCGCCGACGCTGCGTAAGGGGCCCTTGCAGATCGGACAAACCAACAATTCGAGCAATCGCTTATCCATAGGTACTCTAGGTCGGCTGGGCGCGCTTGTGAATGGCCTGTGTCACGATGTCGAGCAGCGCATTGGATTCGCCCTCCTCGAAGCTCGCGCTCACCGGTATGTACCAATGCTGCGGGCCCGCCATCCCACGGCATTTTACCGCATCCTTCTCGGTCATGAGCACCGCTCGATCATCGGCGAAGGAAATATCGGCGGCCTGTAGCCGGGCGTGATCCGGCAGCGGCCGCCCCGCAACCTCGATACCATGGGCGCGCAGCATGTTAAAAAATCGCTCTGGGTTGCCGATGCCGGCTACCGCGTGCACGGCTTCACCGGCAAACTCATCCAGTGCCTTGGCCGCGCCTCCGATCAGCCCCAAGGCATTCTTGGCCTCGAGCCGCATGCTGAAGGCGCCGTCGAGCAACGCGCGGCCGCCGTTGACCACGATGGCGTCCGCCGCAGCCAATCGGGCCGGCGTCTCGCGCAGCGGGCCGGCGGGCAGCAGCCAACCGTTGCCGAAGCGGCGATCACCGTCGATGACGACGATTTCGCAATCCCGGCCCAAGGCATAATGCTGCAAGCCATCGTCGCTCACGATCACATCACAACCCGCATTGACCAGGAGTTGCGCCGCCGCCGGGCGATCGCGGCCGATCGCCACCGGCACGCCGCTGCGGCGCGCCAATAAAATCGACTCATCACCCACCAGCGACGGATCGTCGGATACAGCGATGAGCCGCACATTGCCGGAGGAACCACCATAACCGCGCGTGACCACCCCGGGCTTCAGTCCGCGCTCCGTGAGCCTCGCCACCAACCAGCAAACGAGCGGCGTCTTGCCGGTGCCGCCGACACTCACATTTCCAACGACAATCACCGGGCGGGAAATGCGGGTCGAGCGACGCAGGCCCCTGGCGTACAGGCAGCGGCGCGATACCGACACGGCGCCGTACACCAGCGACAGCGGCAAGAGCCACCACGGCGGCGTCGCGCGGTCATACCAAATTCTATTGAGCCAGGATTGGACCGACATTGTGCGCGTCGCCCGCCCCCTAACCCGGACTATTCATAAATCACAAAAAAACTCGATGGAGGCTGAATCGGATGGGTATTTTTCGGAGCGTGAAAAACAGGACGTTTTTCCCGCAGCCTCCAGGGACGGATTCACGGCGGTCCGGAAAATACCCATCCGACCCAGCCTGCGTGCACTAAAAAGCTGATTGTTCATGAATAATCCAGGCTAAGCGTTGAACTGCATCCCGTGCAGCGCCGCATACAGACCGCCACGCGCCAATAATTGCTGATGGGTTCCGCTCTCCTCGATTCGGCCGCGATCCAGAACGATGATTCGATCGGCGCTCTCCACCGTCGACAAGCGGTGCGCAATCACCAACGTCGTGCGGCCGCGCATCAGCACGCTGAGCTCCTGCTGCACGCGCCGCTCCGACTCGTTGTCGAGCGCCGCCGTGGCTTCATCCAGGATCAACACCGGGGAATCCTTGAGCAGCGCCCGCGCTATGGAGATTCGTTGCCGCTGGCCACCGGAAAGATTCTGGCCGCGATCCGCCAATGAAGTATCGAACCCCTGCGGTTGCTGCGCCACGAATTCCATGACATTGGCCGCGCGCGCCGCCTCCTCCACCTGCGCATCCGTCTTACCGACAGCGTTGAAAGCGATGTTATTGCGTATGGTGTCATTAAATAGAACCACTTCCTGGCTGACGAAGCTCACCTGGGAACGCAGGTCCGTGAGGGAGTATTCGCGCACATCGAAGCCGTCCAACAGCACCGACCCCTGCCGTGCGTCATAGAATCGCGGCACCAGACCCACGAGCGTGGTCTTGCCGCTGCCGGAACGGCCGACGATGGCCACCGTCTCACCGGACCGGGCGTGAAAACTCACTTCGTGCAGCACATCGCCCTTGTCGCCTTCGTAGGCGAAGGACACATTGCGAAACTCGATGTCGCCGCGGGCGCGCGCGATCCGGCGCGAGCCGCCCGCGTCCTCCGTGGGGCTATCGAGGATCTCGAACACGCTCTGGCCGGCGGCGATGCCTTGCTGCAAGGGTCCGCTCATATTGACCAGGCTGCGCAGCGGCGATGGAATCAGCATCAGCGCCGTTAAAAAGCCGAAGAACTCGTCGACCTGTAGGTGCTGGGAAAACACCTGCCGTATCGCCACGTACAACACGCTGGCGAGCGCGATCGAGGCGATGCACTGCACGACGGGATTGCTGATGGCCTTGGCACGGATCAGTTTCATGTTCGACGCGCGATTGTGTTCGTTGACAAGCTCGAATCGCTGCGTCTGATGGTCCTCGGCATTGAAGATCTTGATCAAACGGCTCGCATCGATGGCCTCTTTCGCGACGCGCGTGATATCGCCCATGGAATTCTGGATGCGTTCGCTGTAGCGCCGAAAACTGCGGTTGGCGATTTTCATCAACCAACCGATGACGGGCGCCGCGATAATACAGAACAGCGCCAGCCGCCAGTTCAAATAGAACAGCCGCGCCAGTAGCGCCAGTATGGTGAGGCTGTCGCTGATGAGGGAAATCGCCGCGCCGGTAGCCGCCGTGGCCACCAACTCGATGTTGTTGGTCAATTTGGAGAGCACATGGCCGGATTGCTGCTGATCGAGGTAGGAGGTGGGCAACCGCAGGTAGTGCGAGAACACATCGCGCCGCAGGCCCTTGATGACCTGACGTCCGACCCAGCTGGGATAGTAACTCTGCACGTAGTCGCCGATGCCCCGCACGGTGAACAGTACCACCACGCTGATGGGCACCTGCCACAACACGGCGGGGTTCTTCACCACGAACGCGCCATGCAGGAATTTCTGGACCAGGTATGCCAGCGCGACGTTCGACCCCGCGAACAAGCTTGCGCCGAGTACGCCGATCAGAAACATGCCGACGTGAGGTTTCGCGTATTTCAGCAGGCGCCGATAGATCGACCAGGAGTCGGCAGCGGGTGCCGGCAGGCTCGCGCCGGCGGCCGTTACGCTCACGGCGGCGTTTCCCCATGCACCGTTGCGATATTCAATTGCGCGAAGCCGAGCCGCCCCGCCACATCCATGGCCGTCACCACGGCCTGATGCGTGGTGCGCGCGTCCGCGCGAATCGTGATGGGACCGCGGTCCGCGCCGGCCGCCTTGAGCAACGCGGCCCGTAGAGTATCCGGGCTGGCGTTGATCAAGGTGCGTTCGTTGACCCGGTAATTGCCCTCCGCGGTAACCGTGATCACCAACGGCTCATGCGTACCCCGCGGCAGCGGTATCTCACTCGCCTGCGGCAGCTGAACCTTGACACGCCCCTCCTGGTTGAACGTGGTCGAGGCCATGAAAAAAATCAGCAGCACCAGTAACACGTCGATCATCGAGATCAAGTTGATTTCCGGGTCATCACGGTGGGGCGGCCGCAGGTTCATGTTCAGTCGCCGGCGCCCGCGCCGCTGCGCTCGTCCAACGCATCGACCAGTTTCATGGCTTCCTTCTCCATGCGAATCACCAGCCGCTCGACCTTGCCCCGCAGAAAGCGATAGGCAATGAGCGCCGGTATCGCCACCGTCAGGCCCGCCGCCGTCGTGATCAGCGCCTCGCCAATGCCTCCCGACAGCACCTGCGGGTCGCCGATGCCATGCGCCGTAATCGCATTGAAGGCGTGAATGATGCCGGCGACGGTTCCGAGCAGGCCCAGCAGCGGCGCAACCGAGGCGATCGTGCCCAGCGTGTTCAGAAATCGCTCCAGCTCGTGGACCACATGGCGGCCGCCGTCCTCCAACCTTTCCACCATCAGCGCACGCGGCCTATTGCGATTGGCAATCCCGATGGCGAGCAACTTGCCGAGCGGTGAGTTCTGTTCCAGCGCGGCCACGAGTTTGTCGCTGAGCTGATCCGCCTCGATCCAGTTCCAGACTTTTTGCGACAGATCGCGCGGGATGACACGGCTGCTTTGCAAAGTCCAAAGGCGCTCCAAGATAATCGCCACCGCCGCGATGGAACATAAAATGATCGGCCACATGAAGCCGCCGCCTGCGCGGATGATCTCCCACATTGCGTCCTCGTTAAGTCAAGTATGAATCTGTCGGCATGATACGTGACCGCCGACGCTTGAGATACCGTCATTGGCCGCCCGCCTGGGCAATGTTCCGGCCGGCGGCCATCGAGACCTATCGCCGCGGCGCGAAAGCGGCATAATGCCCACACGTGGGAGTGAACCGCAATCCATGCAACGTTGGCTTAAACGCATCACGCCGGACCGCGGCACACTGGAAAAACACTGGTGTTTGAAGCCTTTTACCACGCTGGTGGTCAATCGCGGCTGTTGGACGTTCCATAGGCACAGCGTCACGCGCGCGTTTGCGCTGGGCTTGTTCATCGCCTTCATTCCGCCGACTCCACTACCTGTCCATTGTGTGACGTGCGTCATACTTGGGCTCGCCTTTCGACTGAACCTACCGGTGTTGTTCGCGACCGTGTTCATCAGCAACCCATTCACCTGGCTGCCCCAGGTCTTAGGTTCGATCTGGGTCGGCGCCAAGCTCATGCGCTTGGATCTGATGCCGCTGGTGCATGACGTCGGCAATCGAACCATTTGGGCGCACCTCAATGAACTGTGGGCGCCGCTGTTGCTCGGTGCCCTGGTCTTGGGCTTAAGCGCCGCGGCTTGCGGCTACGTGCTGGCGCAGACCGCCTGGCGCGCCCGCGTGGCGTACCATCTGCGGCGCCGCAGAGCGCGCTCGCACAGCCGTGCCGCCCGCTCAGGCGGCCGCGGTACCGCGCTCGACTAGCACGCCGTCGACCAGGGTGAGCACTCGATCGAGGCGCGCCGCCAGTCTTTCATCGTGAGTCACGATCACGAGGCTGGTGCCAAGTTCGCGATTGAGTTCCAACATCAATTCAAACACCTGCGCCGCGTTCACGCCGTCGAGATTGCCCGTGGGTTCGTCGGCCAATACCAGTTTCGGCCGTGTCACCAGCGCGCGCGCCACCGCCGCCCGCTGGCGCTCCCCGCCGGAGAGCTGGGATGGCCGATGAGTCAGCCGCTCGGCCAGCCCGACACGCGACAGCAGCGCACCGGCTTGCGCTTTTGCGGCCTGCGGACTCAAACGCCGCACCAGCAGCGGCATCGCGACATTTTCCAGCGCGGTGAATTCCGGCAACAAGTGATGAAATTGATAGACGAACCCCACGGCGTGATTGCGCAAGCGCCCGCGCTCGGTGTCGTTCAGCCGATTCATGGCGGCGCCGTCGATTTCGACGGAGCCGTGGGTGGGCAAATCGAGGCCGCCCAGCAACTGCAGCAACGTGGTTTTCCCCGAGCCGGATGCGCCGACGATGGCGATGCGCTCGCCGGCGCGGACGCTGATGGACGCGCCGCGCAACACCGTGAGGTTCACCCCACCCTGGACAAATTCCTTGACCAGACCCACACCCTCGAGCACCACGGCATTTGAATTCGGCATATCGGCTACGAACCTCAATCGTTTCGCAGAGATTCTGCGGGCAGCAGGCGCGCGGCGCGCGCTGCCGGATATAAAGTCGAGATACAGGCGAGAACGAAGGCGAATCCGCAAATGCGCAGCACGTCGCTCACCCGGACGTGTGCCGGCAGATCGCTCATGAAATACACCCGCGCATCCAAAAACTTGAATCCGACCACGCTTTCGAGTCCGTGCACCAAATCCTGCAGATTCACCGCGACGGCGACGCCCAGCACCACGCCGGTGAGGATGCCGAGCATCCCGATCAAGC
>DATCDX010000226.1:0-2531 GCA_036510475.1 Steroidobacteraceae bacterium | reverse complement strand
ATCCCGGCGGCGCAGAACGCGCAACTGAAATCGCTGCTCGAAACCGGCCTGAAGCTGTTCCAGTCGCACCAGATGCATGCCGAGCACCTGGTGCAGAGCCTCAAGTAAGGAGCGCGCCATGTTTCGTATCGTGATCATGCTCGCCGGCCTTTTGCTGGCCATCGCCGCGGCGACACCCGCCACGGCAACCGACGCCGCACAGACGCCGCGCGTGCATGTGATCGTGATGGACAAGATGGCGTTCGGCCCGATGCCTGCCGGCGTTCGCGCCGGCGACATCATCGAATGGGTCAATCACGACATCTTCGAACACAGCGCCACCGCCCGCGACGGCAGCTTTGACGTCGACCTCAAACCCGGCGCCACGGCGCGCACGACAGTCAGCAGCGGCAGCTTCGCGTTCTTCTGCAAGTTCCATCCCACGATGCAGGCGACCCTGGTGGTGAAGTAGATCGTTTGCAGCGCGTAGCAACCGGAACCGTTCGGGTCCGCGCCAGAGGTGGCCGTAGCGATGACGTACGGTTGCAAGCGGCCCTTTCCGCTGCCATGCCGTTCTTGCGGGAAGCTACTTCGCAAGTGCATGATCCCCACGTCAAACAGTGTCGGGGATCGATGTCATGCCGTGGCTATCTTCCGGAATATTGATTATGGCGGCGCTGCTCGGCAGCGCGGTCGAGCCCTATTCGGCAACCCATCCCGTTGTTTATGCGGGAACCTATGCGGTCCGCATCTGCCACGGTTCTTGCACCGGGGCGTCAGCAACGGCCTTTCGCACAGGAATTATCGTTCTTTTCGACGAACCACTGCTGCAGGACCAGAACGGCAGCACGTTTCGCAGGCATCTTGATAGCGACCCGTCCAACGCCTGCTTCGTGCTCAACCACACGGCGGTCTCAACGGACCAGGATTCCTACATTCCGCTTCACGGTTTCTTTTCCTGGGCATTGCAGGAACACGCCGTCGCATTGGAGCTCGAGCGTTCGCCCGATGGTGGTTACGGAGTGAGGCTGCACCTTTCGCCCAAGGGGCTCGCCGGCACGGGCGCGATTTGGGGAGGCGTTCCTCCTCCCCAGCCCATGGCACCCGATTCTCCACAACCGCCGTCCGACACCGTTTCGGCGGTTCGCATGGGTGAGCCTGACATCGCGAAATGTCCGCCGCTTTCAGAGTTCAACCGCTGATCCGCGCAGGCATGCGCAGTGGCGCACGCCTCAGGCCTTGAGCAACCCCGGCGTCGCCTGCTGCCCGATCGCATCGACCATCGCCTTCGCCACGTGGAGATTGCCGGCGACGATGTTGCCGCTTGGCGGGATGCCGGCACGGCCGGCGAAGTCGCAGTAGTGGCCTCCGGCCTCCTGTACCAGCAGCACGCCGGCGGCCATGTCCCACGGCTTCAGGCCGATCTCGAAGTAGCCGTCGTAGCGGGCGGCGGCGACGTAGGCCAGGTCCAGCGCGGCGGAGCCGGAGCGGCGGATGTCCTCGGCCTGGCCCAGGATGGCGCGGGTCATGTCGAGCTGGGCGGTGAGGTGATCGCGCTGGCGGAACGGGAAGCCGGTGGCGATCATCGCCCCACTCAGGTTCTCGCGCTTGCCCACGCGCATGCGGCGGTCATTGAGATAGGCGCCGTCGCCCTTGCTGGCGGTGTACAGCTCGTCGCGCAGTGGGTCGAACACCACGGCATGGATCGGCACGCCCTTGTCCAGCAGCGCGATGGAGACGCAGAAATGCGGGATGCCGCGCAGGTAGTTGTGGGTGCCGTCGAGCGGGTCGATCACCCAAGTCAGCGGGCCCTTGCCGGTCTGGCCGCTTTCCTCGGCCAGGATCGCGTGGTCGGGATAGGCGCGGCGCAATTCCTTGATGATTTCCGCCTCGGCCAGCTTGTCGACCTCGGAGACGAAGTCCCACTGCTGCTTCTCGATGACGTGCAGGCCGTCAATGCGGTTCATGTAGCGCAGGATCACATTGCCTGCAGAACGCGCGGCGCGCGCCGCGATCGTGACGTGTGGTCTGGCCATGGTTTCGACTTTGGAAGAGAGCGGATTACGGCCGACGATTCTAGCAGGCTCCTGGCACAGGCGGGCCTGTGCCGCCCCGCGTCCGTTATCCTTGGGCGTTTCCGTTGCCAAGCTGTTCCGCGCATGCCCGACCTTTCCGACCTCAGCTCCCGCCTTCGTTTCGTGCTGGTGCGCACTTCCCATCCCGGCAATATCGGCAGCGCGGCGCGCGCCATCCGCACCATGGGTTTCGATCGACTGGAGCTGATCACGCCGGCGCGCTTTCCCGACCGCGAAGCCAACGCACTGGCGGCCGGGGCCGACGACGTGTTGGCCAACGCCGGTGTGCATGGCGAACTGGTCGATGGGCTGGCGGGCTGCAATTTCACCCTCGGCCTGTCGGCGCGCCGGCGCGGCGTGACCTTGGCGGAGTTGAGCCCGCGCGAAGCCGCGCAGCAGGCGCTGGCCGCCGCGGCGCGTGGCGAGCAGGTGGCGCTGTTGTTCGGCAACGAGCGCAGCGGGCTGGACAACGAGGAA
>DATCDX010000225.1:0-11646 GCA_036510475.1 Steroidobacteraceae bacterium | reverse complement strand
GGTGGCGCCGGCAGCGCGGGCGGCGGCGACGCCTCTGCCAACGCGGCCGATCCCGCGCGACGCAGGCGGCGGCGCGGTCGTGGCGGTGGCGGCGGTGGACATGGCGGCGGCGGTGGTGACGGCCAAGGGGGCAGTGGCGGCGGCACACCGGCCGGCGGCGCGCCAAACCCAGGGGCGGCCGGCCCCGCCAGCTAATGCGTCCAGGCTTAGGTCGCGCGCGCCTTGGCGCTACGGAAAGCTTAGGCTATAAAAAAAGGTCGGCCACACGGTCGACCGCCGCATAAGGGCCCGTGTGCTGCGGCGGACGACCCGAATCGGGACAGCGCACCGCACGCAAGCAGCCGATGCCAAAACGGTGGGCGGCATCGAGCACCGTAAGGCTGTCGTCGACGAATAGCGTGCGCTGGGGCGCAAACGGTTCCTGCGCCGCCAGACGCGGCCAGAACCCGGCATGCTCCTTGGGGAACGCAAACGGGTGCGTTGAATAACAGGCATCGAAATACCGCGTCAGCGCGACCTGTTCATCCTTGATGGCAAGCGTTGCCGGATGTGCGTTGGTGACCAGCACGCGGCGTTTGCCGCTGGCTTTGAGCTTGCACAAGAACTCTTCCGCTCCCGGCAGAAAACGCACTTGCGCCAGCGCTCCGCGCTTGATGCCGCCGATATCCAATTTGAGTTCGCGCGACCAATGATCGATGCAATACCACATAAGGGTGCCGCGGACTTCGCTGAATTTGGGCTGCAGCAGCCGCTGCGCCGTCGCCGTGCTTAAGCCGTTGGCCGCGGCATAGTGGCTGGGAATCAATTCCTGCCAAAACCAATTATCGAAGCGCAAATCGAGCAGCGTGCCATCCATGTCGAGCAGTACGGTATCGATCGACGGCCAGTCAATCTCAGGCGAGGCGTGCATTTGCGTATGATAGCAACCGATGCGAGACCTTACCGCTTTGGCGCAAGCCCTGATGCCCATCACCGCGCGCGCCGGCGCGGCAATCATGCAAATTTATGATGCCGGCTTCACGGTGCAGCGCAAAGCCGACGATTCGCCGCTGACGCAGGCGGACTTGGAGTCGCAACGCCACATTATCGAGGGGCTGACTCGCCTCACGCCCGACATTCCCATTCTGTCCGAGGAATCGGCGCAGGCGCCCTGGAGCGAGCGTCAGTCCTGGCGCGAGCTATGGGTGGTCGATCCCCTCGACGGCACGCGCGAGTTCGTCAAGCGCAACGGCGAATTCACCGTCAACATCGCGCTGGTGGTGGAGCACGAGCCGGTGTTGGGCGTGGTGTCCGCGCCCGCCCAAGGGCTGCTGTACTGGGGCGCCACGGGGGTGGGCGCCTTCAGTCATCATCAGGGCGCTGCGGCTGCATCCCCGATTCATGTTACGCAGCCGCAACGCCCTTTACGTGTGGTCGGCAGCCGTTCGCACACGAGCCCTGCGACCGCTGCCTACCTTGCGACGCTAGGACCCCATCAGATGACCGGCATCGGGAGTTCACTGAAATTCTGTCTGGTCGCGGAAGGTAGAGCTGATCTCTATCCACGTTTCGGCCCGACCTCGGAATGGGACACGGCCGCGGGCCAGGCTCTGCTCGAAGCCGCCGGCGGCCAGGTCACCCGGCTGGACGGGCACCGCCTGCGTTACAACTGTCGCGACAGCCTGCTCAACGGGGATTTCCTGGCGTTCAGCAGCGACAGCGTGCTGCGCGCCTAAGCGTGAGGCCGGCCTAAGCGTTACCCACCGGCTCGCACATTTCCAGAGTGGCATCCAGCAGCGTGGGAATGTCGAATACAACCTGATCGGCCGCCATCGTCAATCGCGCCACGCCGGCGGCCGCGATCAGCGCCGCGGGCACATGGATCTGGTCACGCCTTTGCAGAGTCGTCCAGGTACTGACCCGCGCGTCGCCAAACGCACGGTTCAACGCGCTCCAGCGCAGCTGCGCGGCACGCGCCAGGCGCGTATCGCCGCCCCACTGCCGCTGCGCCGTGGCGGCTGATTTGTCCGGTGCGGTGGCGCTGCGCGGCGCCGTCATCAAATCCTGCACGTACTGCACCATGTCATTGGGATCGACACGCACGGCGAGGTAAGGTTGAGGGTCTTCGGTCATTTTAGCCGTCTCCGATGCTTCCACGCTAAGTGTATGGGGGGCTTTCCCCGGAAAACCAGGGCGCCCCTGGGGATTGCATAGCGCAATGCAACGCATGCGGTAAGCTTCCTGGCATGAGCGACGATCTATTTCTGTTCGTCCTGGGCGCGGCGGTGTTGGCGGGAGTCTATAAGATTTGGCAGCTTTCCCTGGATGCGCGTGCCGCGGCTAACCGTGTCGCCAAGGACACCTGTTCGCATGCCACGGTGCAATTCCTGGACGGCACCGTAGCCTTTGCCGGCTTCCGCTTGGGCCGTAATGCCCGCGGCAAGCGCCGGCTGCTGCGCACTTACACCTTCGACTACACCAGCGACGGTTTCGAGCGGGCTCAGGGCTTCATCGTACTCGCCGGTCAGCGGCTGGAGGCCGTGGGGCTCGCGGGCAGCCCCTCGTGAGCGGCGCACTCAACATTGATCTGCATACCCATTCGAACTGCTCCGATGGCTCCCTGACCCCCGCCGAGCTGGTCGCGCGCGCCGCGGCCGCCGGTGTCCACGTGTTGGCGCTCACCGATCACGATACGATTGCGGGGCTCGATGCCGCGCAACGCAGCGCCGCCGAGCATGGACTGCGCCTGGTGCCGGGCGTCGAAATCTCAGCCTCCTGGCGCGCCCAGGCCATCCATGTGCTGGGCCTGTGGATCGATCCTGCTTGCCCCGCGCTTCGGAGCCGCTTGCACGAGCAGGCCGAGCGGCGTCGCGTTCGCATGCGCAAGATATGCGGGCGCCTGGAGAAACTCGGCCTGCCGGGCGCCGAGCTGTTAGCGGTGGTCGAGGCGCAACCCGGTGTGCCGACGCGCGCGCATCTGGCGGACGCCATGGTGGCAGGCGGCCACGTGGCCCGCACCGACGACGCGTTCCGCAAGTACTTGAAGAAGGGCCAAGCCGCGCATTTCGCCGCCGAATGGCCGGCGCTCGACGTCGTCGTGGGCTGGATCGGCGCGGCCGGCGGCGTCGCCTCGCTGGCCCATCCCGCGCGCTATTCACTGTCCGCCGGGGCACGCCGCCAGCTACTGAGCGACTTCGTTGCCGCGGGCGGCGGCGCCCTCGAAGTGGTGAGCGGCGGTAACGGCGCGCAGCACACCGAATCCTCTGCGATACTCGCGGTCAAGTACGGCCTCAAGGGCTCGGTGGGCTCGGATTTTCACCATCCGCAGCACTCTTGGAATCCTTTAGGAAGGCCACTGACGCTGCCGGATTGCGTCACCCCGGTGTGGCGCGGTTTCGGCCTGTAGAATAACCGGCAAATAACATAAGCAGCGATGCCGTGAGCGACGAAGACAGCAACGTCAATACCGATTTGTTCAAGAACATCGAGCGCCTGCGCCAGTTGCGCATCGAGCATCGTGATCTCGACGACGTCATATCGCGCTTGAGCATGGATTTCAAAGTCGACGAATTGCAGATGAAACGCCTCAAACGCCGTAAGCTGCTGCTCAAGGATCAAATCGCAAGGCTGGAAAGCCAGCTCATTCCGGACCTCAACGCATGAGCGAATTCTGGCTGCGTCTGCAAGCCTTCTTCGATATTTTATCGAGCCGCAACGTGCTGATCGAAATCGCCGCCGTGGCACTGTGTTTGCTCGCCGGCTGGGTTTTAGGCGCCGCGCTGCGCAGCCGCTACCGGCAACGAACAATAGAGACGCCGACGGCGCTGACCTGGAGCTATCTGCTATCACAGGGCAGCGTCGTCCTCATGCCGGTGGTGATGGCGTTGGTGCTGGTGGTCGTGACCCGCGCCCTGCTCGCCGCGCACTTCGATGTCAGCGTGCTGGATGCCGCGGCGCGCCTGATCGGCGCGTACGCCGTGGTGCGCATCGGCGTGCTCTGGTTCACCGCCAGTCTCGGCAATAAATCGTGGATGCAGGACTGGGAGAATCGCGTCACGCTGGCGTTGTGGCTGGTGATCGCCGCCGAGTACTTGGGCTGGCTCAATCCCATCATCAACATTCTGGACAGCCTCGGCGTGGCAGCCGGCAAGAGCCGCATCACGGTCTGGTCGGTGCTGAAGCTCTTGTTCACCCTGACCCTGTTCGTGTTGGTGGCGGCTTGGATCAGCCGCTGGGTCGACCGGCGGCTGAAAAAACTCAGCACTCTGGAGCCATCCACGCGCATCGGCATCAGCAAATTCGCCAACGCCTTCCTGATCGGCTTGAGCATGCTCTTAGGGCTCAACGCCGCCGGCGTCGACCTGACGGCCCTCACGGTGCTCACCGGCGCCATCGGCTTAGGGTTGGGGTTCGGCCTGCAGTCGATCGCGGCGAATTTCGTCAGCGGCTTCGTGCTGCTCATGGACCGCTCCATCAAGCCGGGCGATGTCATCAGCCTTTCGGGACAGAGCGGCACCAGTACGGAGAGTTTCGGCTGGGTGCAGGAATTGCGCGGCCGCTACGTGGTGGTGCGCGATCGCGACGGCGTGGAAATGCTGGTACCCAACCAGCAGCTGATCTCGAACTCGGTGATCAATTGGAGCTACACCGATCCACGCATCCGCCTCAAGTTGCCGGTGCGCGTGAGTTATCGCGATGATCCCGAATTGGCATTGCGGCTGCTGCTCAGCGCCTGCGAAGGTCAAAGCCGCGTGCTGCGCGAGCCGGCGCCGGCCTCGCGCCTGATGCACTTCAGCGACAGCGGCATCGAACTCGAATTGCGCTTCTGGATCACCGACCCGCAGGAAGGCGTGAACAACGTCCGCTCGGAGGTCAATCGCGCCATCTGGCGCTTGTTCAAACAGCACCATATTACGATCCCGGTGGCGCAGCGCGAAATCATCGTGCACAACGCCGTCGCGAATCTCGATTGATCGCGGACTAAGTCCCTTGCCGCTGATCATCACGCCCGACATCGTCATCCCCGACGAAGAATTGGAATGGAAATTCGTCCGCTCCGGAGGTCCCGGCGGCCAGAACGTCAACAAGGTGTCGAGCGCCGCGCAATTGCGCTTCCTGCTGCCGCAAAACGCCAGCCTGCCGGTGTCCGTCAGAAATCGTCTGCGTCTGCTCGCCGGCCAGAAACTCATCGACGACGGCAGCATCCTGTTCAAAGCGAGCAGCGAACGCAGCCAGGAGCAGAACCGCCGCGCGGCTCTGGAGCGCCTGGTGGCTCTGATCCGGTCGGCGCTGATAGTACCGAAGATCCGCAAGAAAACCCGGCCCACCAAAGGCTCCAAGGAGCGCCGCATCGAATCCAAAAAGCGCCGCGGCGCGACCAAGCAGCAACGCGGCGGACCCAGCTGGGACTGACCGCTATCACCGCTACCGACTCAAGGTCACCTGCAAAATACTGTGTCTGATGGGTTCGGACAGGACCAGCTGGGCGTCCGCCGCGACCGCCAGCAGCGGTTCGCCGAACATCAGTTGGCCGCCCTCCAACGTCTGTATGACATTGCGCCGGCGCAATAAATCGATGAAGTTGCGGAACAGGCTCTTGTCGAAGAATTCCGGCGAATTCAAGCCGTACAGCACGGACATGCGCTGCGCCATCAAGTGGCAGCGTTGTTCCAGCGCCTCCTGCGTGATGACGCCGCTGCCCGATTGCAACAGCAGCGCGATCGCCAGGTAGTAGCGCTCGATGGTTTGAATCGTGGCCTGCGCCAGCAGCGACAGCTGCACCGCCTGCGGTGAGGTGGGCGCCGGGCGCCCCCATTCGCTGCGATCGGCCACACCTTGCAGCAACTCGCACCGCTCGAATGTTTCGAGCAGCAGATCCACCACGGCGGCTACCTGCGCCTCGTCCCAGCGCAGGAACAATTCGGCGCAAATATACGGATAGACCCGCCCCACCAAGCGATGGATATCGGCGCTGCGCATGTGCGCATTGCTGATGAAACAACAGGCCAGCAGCGAAGGCATGGCGAACAGATGCAGGATATTGTTGCGATAGTAGGTGGCGAGCACCGCACTCTCGGTGCTCATGCGCATGATGTCGCCCAGCGGATGGGCTTGGCGCTGTAACAGGCCCATGGCTTCGGCGTACCGAACCATTTGCGCACCACTGTCCTTTGTAACCGTCACCAGCGGTGCGTACGGCGCGCCGCGCAACAGCCCCTGATACAGCTCTACCTGGCGCGTAAGATCCGCTGCCGGCAGCGCCTGACGCGCAGTGGCCAGCATCGCCATCGCCACCAGATTGACCGGTGTCACGGCAGCCGCCGCGTTGATCCCAGTGTTGATGCGCACCGCGAGATCGGCGACGGCGCCGCCGATCCAATCCGCGCGCGCGTGCAAATCCTCAGCCGACGAACGGCGCCACTCAGGGTAGTGCCGGCACAGCAACTCATCGAGCGCAATGGCTTCTCCCAAGTTCACGTGTACCTTGCCGAATTGACTGCGCAGCACCGACAGCGCCTTGAACAGGCCGAACACGCTTTCTTTCTTTTTCGGCCGTCCCGACAATTCGCCGATATAGGTGCGCCCCTCGACGATGCGTTCATAGCCGAAGTACACCGGCATGAAGATCACCGGCCGCTTCGGGTCGCGCAGAAAACTACGCACCGTCATCGACAGCATGCCGGTGCGCGGCGCCAGCAGCCGCCCGGTGCGGCTGCGGCCGCCCTCAATGAAGTATTCGAGCGGATGGCCGCGCGCCATCATGACCCCCAGGTACTTGGCGAATACCACCGCGTACAGCGCATCGCCCTTGAGCGTGCGCCGCAGGAAGAAGGCGCCACCCTTGCGCAGAAAGCGTCCGATCAACGGCAAGTTCAAATTCACGCCCGCCGCCACGTGCGGCACCGCGAAGCCCTTGCGGTAGATCACATAGGACAGCAGCAGGTAATCCATGTGACTGCGATGACAAGGGACGTAAATGATCTCGGCGCCGTCGCCGATCTCGTTCAACTGGTCCACATGGTCGAATTCCACGCCGTCGTACAGACGATTCCACAACCGGCCGAGCAGCAGCGCCATGAAGGTCACGAACGGCTGGGAATAGTTCGCGGCGATTTCCACGGCGTATTTCCGCGCCAAGAGCAGCGCCTCGCGGCGCGCCAGGCCGCGCGCCTGCATCTCGGCGCGCACCGCGCTGCGCACGTCCGCGGTCTTTAATAATTGCGCGACCAGGGTGCGGCGATGCGACAGGTCGGGTCCGATGGTCGAGGCGCGCTGCGCACGTAGGGTCGCGCGCAAGGTGCGCCAAATGCGCCGCACGCTGCGCGGCTCACTCGCGCCATCCTGCATCACGTCGCGCAGCCGCAGCGGCTCACCGAATTGCACCAGGGTGATGCGGCCGTTGACCAGCACGTTGAGCAGCTTGCGGAAGCGTCCGACCCACAGCCAATTCTCGGCGAACAAGAGCCGCCAGAGACTGGCCTCCTTATGCGGCGCCCGGCCCCAGAAAATCGACACCGGCACCAAATCCACGTCGTACTGTGGCTGGCCGGCCGCGGTGGCGACCAACTCCGCCAGGTAGCGCGGCGCGCGCGCGGCGTTGCGCGACGGGAACAAGCCGGCGCGCCGCGCCAGTTCGAAATGCGCACCCTCGGGGGACGGCAGGTGCGCGCGGGCGCAGACCAGGCTAAGGACGGCGAGATCCGTTTGACTCTCGCGCTCCAGGACATAGCACACCGGCCGCGATCGGGCGGCGATTGCGGCGGGCGCGTCATCGGGCTTGATGCTCGCCCGCACCCATAACCCCAAGACCTTGCGCACGGTCCACCGCCACGGGTTGAGCTTAGGGCGGCGTATCACCGCGAGAGTGTACAATCGTCGATGACTCACAGTCACCCCCGGAGTTCGTGCATGTTCCGCTTCGTATTGCTGATGCTGTTGGCCGCCCCAGTTTACGCAGCGGTCCCCGCCGTCGATATCGACACCGCGGCAACCGTGTACCAGGATGCCGCCATTCGCCAACAAGTGCGCGCCTCGCTGGGGGCGATGCCCGCGCATATACGGCAGTTGTTCTCCTCCGACACCGCGGCCAAGCTCACCGACGAACAACTCAACGCCGTGTCCGCCGCCGCCAAGCGCGGATTTCGCATCGACGTCTTCGAAGTCCCCGCCTTGAGCGCGCTGGCCGCGAATCTCGATGCACCGACCGTGAAAAAGGCGGAGGCGTTTCTCACCAGCGATCTCGGCAAGCGCATGGTGGCTTCGGACGTGGCCTTGGCATCGCTCGACGAGGCCACCATCGACAAAATCATGCACGGCGACATCACCACGCCCTCGACCCCGAAGCGCGATGAGCTATTCGACAAATTGGAAACCGCCTCGCGATCCACCGAATCCACGGTGCAGATTTTCCTCAGCATGGGAACCGCCGTGGCGATCGGCACCGCGATCGGCTCGGGCACGGATGCGGCGGCGGTCGAGGCGCGCGCGCACCAATCCGGTGACGCCGGCCGGGCTTCACTGGAACAGAACATGCGCGAGCCGTTGCGCCGCTACATGGCCTACGGCTATCGCGACTTGAGCGACGCCGATCTGAAACACTTGCTGTCCTTTCTGGACTCCGCGCCGGGCAAGCGCTACATAGGCGCCTACATCGCCGCCGTCAGCGCCGGCTTCAATGCCATGGGGCGGCGCACCGGCGAACGGCTGGGAGAAAGCCTGCGCGAGCTCGCCATGGCAAAACTGACGCCGCCGATCGAGGATGCCGCGCCGCCGGACATCGCCGCGCCCCCGCCGGCACCCGCCCAGTCGGCCGCGCCCGTCCAGTCACCAGCGCAGTCGCCGTTGCCCGCGCCCGCGCCCGCGCCCGCGCCCGTCAAATAGCGCTTAAGCCAGCGCCGCCAGAAAAGCTCGCAACAGCCCGCATATCGGCTCGATCTGATCCTCCAAGCGATGATCGGAGTTGAGCACATGTAGCGCCGCCTGATGTTCGCGGGCCCAGCGGATGCTGTTCTCGACCGGCACGATGGCATCGTGCCAGCCATGCACGATGACGGTCGGAACCGCGACATCCTGCGGCGTGTGCTCTTCGTAGCCCGGCATATAGAACGCGGGCGCCAGTAGGAATACGCCGCGCGCACGTACCCGGCTTGCGGCAGCCGCGGCCACGTGGCCGCCCATGCTCGATCCCACCAGCACCACGGGCTGCTGCAGGCCGGCAACCGCGCCGACGAGCTTGGTGACGCGCTCCTCAGGGTCATCCAAGCCGCGATAATCCACCGACTCCACCGCCGACCCGCCCTCGCGCACCGCCGCCGCCATGGCCGTGATTTTCGAGCCCCAGGGACCACTTTCCTTGCCGTGCGAGAACACCACCGTAGCGAACGATCGACTCATAACGTCCTCAAGATATGCAGGTAGGCGGCCGCTACCTGACATATGGCATTGGATGAAGAAAAATCGACTGCCGCACAGGAAATGTGCCGTGCCATCGATTGCCTGCGCGACTGCGCCGACCTTGCCTGCGTAGATGCCGCGACACTTAAGGCGCTGGCCGCCGGTATCGTGCATTTTTCATTGCCGGCCGGCAATTTACTGTTCGAATCGGGCTCCGCTCCGGACGGAGTATATCTGGTCGCCAGCGGCCGGTTGGGCGTCAAAACGCCGGGAATGACCCGACTGACTGCCGAAATCGAACGCGGCGAGCTGGTTGGTGAGGCCGGCTGGCTATTGCACGAACCGCGCAGCGCCACGGTGGTCGCGCTGCGCGACAGCGAGTTGCTGCTGCTGCCGAACTTGACGCTGGATAGGGTGGCCGCGCAATCCACCGAGTTCTCCTTGGCGCTGGCGCGGCTCTGTGCGCGGCGACTGCGGCGCAGCAACCGACAGGAGGTGAGCCCTCGGCGCGCGCGTGTCTTCGCCATCGTACCCAACAGCGTGGAAATCGACGTGGCCAATCTGGCATCCCGCTTCGTGGCCGAGCTGACGCGCGCGGGACGCACCGAATTGGTCTGGGATGCACGCGCCAGCAGCCACACCGCGGCCTGGTTCAACGGCATTGAAGAGCACAACGACTACGTGGTGTATGTGGCGGATCCGGCCGCTTCCGGCTGGACGCGGCAGTGTTGCCGCCAGGCGGATGTCATACTGCTGCTGGCGCCGGCCGGCGCGGAACCTCGTCCCTGGCCGACCGGCATCGCCGAGGCGGCGGTCAGCCGCGGCGCGCGGGTCGAACTGGCCTTGCTGCATGAGCGGCGCATCGAAACGGGAGCGGCCGCTCGCTGGCTGCGGCACTTACCCGTGGCATTGCATCATCACATCGTCGATGCCCAGGACTTGAGCCGGGTCGCCCGTCTGCTGACCCGGCGCGGCGTGGGACTGGTGCTGTCGGGCGGCGGCGCGCGCGGCTTTGCGCATCTTGGCGTGATTCGCGCGTTGCGCGAGGCGCGCGTGCCCATCGACTTCGTAGGCGGCGCCAGCATAGGGGCCATCATCGCGGCCGGCGTCGCGGTCGGCTGGAGCGATGAGGAGATGAAACTGCGCTATCGCCGAAGTTTCGTCGACACCAACCCGGTCAATGATTACACCTTTCCACTGGTCGCCCTGACCCGGGGACGCAAGGTCTCGCGTCTGCTCGAACGCGAGTACGGCGAGGTGCTGATCGAGGATCTGCGCCGGCCGTATTTTTGCGTCAGCGCCAACCTCACCACCGGCCGGGCACTGGAGCACCGCGAGGGCCGGCTGGCACAGGCGTTGCGCGCCTCGGTCGCGATTCCCGGTGTCATGCCGCCGGTGTTTCGCGGTGAAGAAATCCTGGTCGATGGCGCGGCCATCAACAACTTGCCGGTGGATATCATGCAAAGCCACGCGCCGGGACTGGTGATCGGCAGCGATGTCGGTGCCGAGCGCAGTTTCGCCGCGAATTGCGGCGGCGCGGACGAGCCGCCGCTGTGGAGGTTTTTCGCCAAAGGACGCCGCGGCAAACGGCGCATCAATATTTTCCAGATCTTGATGCATGCCGGCATGGTCAACAGCGCGTCGAGCGCCGCCGCGCAGCGCGAGCTGGCCGATGTCTTGTTGAAGCCGCCGCTGGCGAATATCGACTTGCTCAATTGGCAGGCGTTCGACCGCGCCATTCAGGCGGGCTACGATTACGCACGCCTGGCGCTCGAGAATTTACCGGCCGTGCCGCGACTGGCGGCGGCCGCCGTCCTATCGCCCGCGGTGAGTTCTCTGGAGGCGGAACTGGCCAGACGCCTGGCCGCCGCAGCCGCGGGCGTGGCAGTTCCGCTGCCTTTGGCACCGTGATGTTGATTGGTACAAGAATTCGCCAGGGAGGCTAAGCCGCTGCCCGGCAACGGGGCAGTGGCTTAGCCTGGCGGGCGAATACCCAAACCAACCGTTCAACATCATCGTGCCGAGGGCTAGTCGGCCAATCTCCTGGCGAGACTATCGACCCATTCGAGTTCCGCCGGGCTGTACTGCGCGAAGTTCAAGCGATTGAGGCTGACGGGCTGCACCGTGGTGCCGGCGGGCGAATGCGAAATCCGGAAGCTGTGGAACTCCGACTCGCGGCTGGCGGCGAAGCCGATCACCAGTTGAAATTCAGCGCTGTGCGCCGCGGCCGGCGAGTTGACCCGTTGATCGCAGACCACGAAGAAAGCCTCTTCC
>DATCDX010000224.1:0-6765 GCA_036510475.1 Steroidobacteraceae bacterium | reverse complement strand
TGCATCGGAGCCTCGCCGCGCAAAACGCCACGGCCGACGACATCGTCAACGGTGAGCATCACCGCCAGGGCGCGGTGAACCTCAGCATACGCAATGTCATCACCAGCTTGCGGCTCATTTCGTCGGTCGATTGGGCCAAGTTTTTCGAGAGCGTCAGCTTGGTCGACGAACTGTTGCGCAGCAAGAGCTCCTTTGCGGCCTTCGATTTTTCCACTCGTGATCTGTATCGACACGCCATCGAGGATCTGTCGCGCCGCTCGGCACACTCGGAAATCATGGTTGCACGGCGCGCCCTGGACGCCGCCAAACGCGCCGCCAAGCGCGGCAGTGCTGAGCGCGGCCCTGGGCGGCGGCCGGCCAGGCGTTCGGAGCGCGGCGCGGAACGCCCTGTCGAGCGCGCCGTCGATGGCGCCGCAGGCAAGAGCGTCCGCACCACGCCGCATGCACTGGAACCGGGGTATTACCTGATCGCCGACGGGCGGCCCGAACTGGAAGCGGAACTGGCCTACCGCATCCCCTGGAATCAGCGGTTGGCGCGTTGGACGCGCGCCGCCGGGGTGCATGGTTACGGCGGCGGCATTGCGGCGTTGAGCGTCGCCATGACGGGCACGCTGCTGCTCGCCGTCGGAGCGCCTCACGCCCATGTGGGCGTCGCGGCCGCGATCGTCCTACTGGCGCTGATCGCGGCGTCCGACATCGGCATCGCCGTCGTCAATTTGTGGGTGGCGCATTTCTGCAATGCCACCCTGCTGCCCGGCCTCGAACTCCTGGAAGGCGTGCCCGCTGAATTGCGCACCGTGGTGGCGGTGCCGATTCTGCTGACCGGTGCGGCGGATATCGCGGAGTGCGTTCACAGCCTCGAGGTGCACTACCTGGCCACCCAGGATGGCGATATTCGCTTCGCGCTGCTTTCGGATTGGGGCGATTCGGACACGGAAGTCGACCCCCGGGACGAGGAGTTGCTGTCGCTGGCCGCCGCGGGCGTGGCGCGGCTGAACCGGTCGCACGGCAGCGTCCATGGCGACGATCGATTCCTGCTGCTGCATCGCCGCCGTGTGTGGAATCCACATCAAGGACGCTGGATGGGCTGGGAGCGCAAGCGCGGCAAGCTGCATGAATTCAATTGCCTGCTGCAGGGTCGGAAGGACACGAGCTTCGTGCCGATCGGCGGACGGCCGCCGCAGGCGCCCCGCGGCGTTCGCTACGTGATTTGCTTGGATGCGGATACGCGTCTGCCGCGCGGCGCGGCCCTGGCGCTCATCGGCAAGATGGCCCATCCCCTGAATCAGCCGCTCATCGATGTCGCCACCCGGCGCGTGTCGGTGGGTTACGGAATACTTCAACCGCGGGTGACCCCGTCGCTGCCGGTGGGTCATGACGCGTCGATTTTTCAGAGCGTCTTCTCCGGCCCGAGCGGGATCGATCCCTACGCCTTTGCCGTCTCCGACGCCTACCAGGATATGTTCGGCGAGGGCTCATATAGCGGCAAGGGTATCTACGACGTCGCCGCCTTCGAGACCACCCTGGCGGATCGGGTGGGCGACAACCGTTTGCTAAGTCACGATCTGTTCGAGGGTATTTACGCCCGCTGTGGTCTCGCCTCGGATGTCGAGGTGGTCGAGGAGTATCCGTCGCGATACGACGTGGCCACGGCGCGGCAGCACCGTTGGACCCGCGGTGACTGGCAACTGCTGCCCTGGGTGCTGGGACGGCGCGGGCCGATGATGACTCTCGGCCGTTGGAAAATGATCGATAACTTGCGAAGGTCGCTGCTGGCGCCCGCGATCCTTTTGGGGTTCGCGCTGTGTTGGGCAGCGGCGGCGGCGCCTGCGTGGAGCCTGTTCTTTCTGGAGGCGATCGCGCTGCCCGTATTACTGCCGTTGGCCGTCAACCTGCGGCCCCGCTTCGCGGAGTTCACCAGCCGCAGCTACTTTCGCACCGCGCGCAAGGAGACGACTCAGGCACTGGCGCTGATCGCCCTGCGCCTGATATTCCTGGCGGATCAAGCCTGGGTCATGACGGATGCGATACTGCGCACCCTGTACCGTCTCGGCATCTCCCGGCGGCATCTACTGGAGTGGACTACCGCCGCGCAATTGAAGCTCGGCGCCGCATCCACGTTGCGTGGCTACTACCGGCGCATGTCGGGTGGTGTGTTGCTGGCGCTCATCCTGACGCTGATTCAGATTCTCGCCCGGCACGGCATTGCGCCGATCGCCGTGCCCTTTCTCCTGGCATGGCTATGCGCGCCGCTGATCGCCCGCTCGGTCGGCCTGCCGTCGCGGGCGGCGCGCCGGGAACCGTTGACGGTCGACGATGGGCATCGATTGCGCATCATGGCGCGCCAAACTTGGAGCTTCTTCGATACCTTCGTCACCGGCGAGCAAAACATGCTGCCGCCGGACAATTTTCAAGAGATCCCGAATGCGGTGATCGCGAATCGCACCTCGCCGACGAATGTCGGACTGTACTTGTTGTCGCTCGCCGCGGCTCGCGAATTGGGTTGGATCGGCGTGTTCGACGCCGTGGATCGTCTGGAGGCGACTTTTTCCTCGCTCGACAAGCTGGAGAGGTTCCGTGGCCACTTCTACAACTGGTATGACACGCACGATCTGCGGCCGCTCGATCCGAAGTACATATCCACCGTGGACAGCGGCAATCTGGCCGGACACTTATTGACGTTCGAGGGCGTATGCCGCGGCTGGCTGGGCAGCTCGACGCTGACCCATGTCGACGTGCAAGGAGTACTGGACACGCTGGAGCAAATGCAAAGCGTCGCCCGGACGCTTGATGATGAGCGGCGCAACTACGGCGTGTCGCCGCGCCAACTCGACGCGGCGCTCGAAGCCATGCGCGCAAGCCTGCGCTCGGCCGGCGCCGACGGCTACGCCGCTTCGCCGGCCGCCATGCTGGAGCACGCCGAGGGCATTCACGACATCGCCCAGGCAATCAGCGACGAACACGGTGACGGTGGCGATGCACCGCTGCTCAAATGGTCCGAAATGCTGTGCGCCAATGTGGCAAGCCACATGCGCGACGTAACAGCGGATGCGCCCCAGGCGGCGGATCTCGCCTCGCGCATCGAGGCGCTGGCCCGGCGCGCGCGCGCCTATGCGCTGGCCATGGAATTCGGCTTCTTGGTGGATCCCGAACGCCAATTGCTGTCCATCGGCTATCGAGTGGCGGATCGCACGCAAGACCCCAGTTGCTACGATCTGCTGGCTTCCGAGGCCAGGCTGGCGAGTTTCGTGGCCATCGCCAAGGGCGATCTGCCGGTTCGTCACTGGTTCAGGCTGGGACGCGTGTTGACCCCCGTCGATAGAAGTTCCGCCTTGGTCTCATGGGCCGGTTCCATGTTCGAATACTTGATGCCCGTGCTGGTCATGCGCGAACCCGACGGCAGCGTGCTCGGCGATACCGCGCGGCTGATCGTCAAGCGCCAGATCGAGTACGGCAAGGGGCGGAACCTGCCCTGGGGCGTGTCGGAGTCGGCATTCAACGCCCGTGATCGGGAATTCACCTATCAATACTCAAGTTTTGGCGTGCCCGGTTTGGGGCTGCAGCGGGGTCTGGGCGATGAGGCCGTGGTCGCACCCTACGCGACCGGACTGGCGGCGATGATCGATCCGCGGGCGGCGGTGCAGAATTTCGATCGCTTGCAAAAACTCGGAGGGCGCGGCCGCTTCGGCTGGTATGACGCGCTCGATTTTACGCCCGCGCGCCTGCCCGAAGGCGTGCCGGTGGTGCCGGTGCGTGCCTACATGGCGCATCACCAGGGCATGATCTTGGTGGCCATTGCCAACGTCCTGAAAGACGGTATGTTTCGCACTTGGTTTCATTCCAATCCCATCATTCAATCCACCGAGCTACTCTTGCAAGAAAGAACACCGCGAGACACCGACCTGGCGCCGCCCGGAATCGACGAAGTGCAGTCGGCGCCGGAAATGCCCGAATTGATGGCCACCGCGCCGCGCCGCTTCACTTCGCCGCATCACGTGGCGCCGCGTACTCATTTGCTGTCGAACGGCAACTACTCCGTGATGATATCCGCGGCCGGCTCCGGCTACAGCCGCTGGCGGGACATCGCCGTGACCCGCTGGCGCGAGGATTCCACCTGCGATCCTTGGGGTAGCTTCGTGTTCCTGCGCGATGTGGTCAACGGCCAGGTATGGTCGGCCGGATATCAGCCGGTGGGACGCGAACCGGACAGCTACAACGTCGCATTCTTCGAGGATCGCGCGGAAATAACCCGCCGCGACGGACCCATCCTGACGGTGACCGAGATTCTCGTGTCGCCCGAGGACGACGCCGAAGTCCGGCGCGTATCGCTGACCAATGAGGGCAGCCGCGTACGGGAAATCGAATTGACGACGTACGCTGAGGTCGTGCTGTCCACAGCCGACGCGGATTCAGCGCATCCCGCGTTTTCCAAAATGTTCGTACAGACCGAATTCAATGCCGAGAGCGGAGCTCTGCTCGCCACCCGCCGCCGCCGGGAGCCCGACGAGCCGGAGCGCTGGGTTGTGCATGTCAGCGCGCTCGAGGGCGAAGCCATCGGTGGTTTGCAGTTCGAGACCGACCGGGCGCGTTTTCTGGGGCGCGGGCGTGACCTGCGCAATGCTCTCTCGATCGTGGACGCGCGGCCGCTGTCAAACACCGCGGGCACGGTGCTCGACCCCGTGTTGTCGCTGCGCCGCCGGGTACGCATCGCGCCCGGAGAAACCGCCCGTGTTGCCTTTTGGACCGGAGTCGCCGACGGCCGCGCCGAGGCCGTGGCGCTGGTCGACAAGCATCGCGACAAGGCGGCTTTCGAACGCGTCAAGACCCTGGCGTGGACCCAGGCCCAGGTGCAGCTGCGCTATCTCGGCGTCGACTTCGAGGAGGCTCAACAATTTCAACGCATTGCCAACCGGATGTTGTATGCCGATTCCTCGCTGCGCGCTGCGCGCGACATTCTCGATAAAAACCAATTGGGACCGCAGGCCCTGTGGCCCCACGGCATATCCGGCGACCTGCCGATCGTGCTGGTCAGGATAGACGATGAGCACGACCTCGAAATCGTCAAGCAATTGCTGCGCGCGCACGAATATTGGCGGCTCAAGCGCCTCGCCGTCGACCTCGTCATCCTGAATGAACTGCCTCCGTCCTACGCGTCGGATCTACAGCAGGCCCTGGATGCCGCGATCAGAACCTCGCACGCCCGCCGTGATGAGGACGGCACCCGCCGCGGCGCGGTGTTTTCGCTCCGCGCCGACATGCTGCTGCCGGCCATCCGCGACCTGTTACAGGCGGCCGCGCGCGCGGTGTTGGTCGCGCGGCGCGGCCGCCTGAGCGATCAGCTGGCAAGGCTGCGGGAACCGGAGCCGGTGCCGCGGCGGCGCCTGCAAAACGTGGGTGCGGTAACGCGCATCGATGCCGCCCGCACCACGCCGCCGCTGGAGTTCTTCAACGGGCTCGGCGGCTTTGCCGCCGCGGCGCGCGAGTATGTCGTGGTTCTCGATGAGGACCAGTGGACGCCGGCGCCGTGGATCAACGTGATCGCCAACGCGCAATTCGGATTTCAAGTGTCGGCCGACGGCGCCGGCAGCACTTGGTCACTGAATGCGCAGCAGAACCAACTCACGCCGTGGTGCAACGATCCCGTCAGCGACACTCCCGCCGAGGCGATCTACGTTCGGGACGAGGACAGTGGCGCTCTGTGGAGCGCAACTCCGCTGCCCATCCGGGAGGCGTCCTATACCTATGTCGTCCGGCATGGCTTCGGCTACAGCCGCTTCGAACACACCTCTCACGGCATTTCGCTGGAGCTGCTGCAATACGTGCCGCTCCATGATCCGCTGAAAATTTCCCGGCTTAAACTTGCCAATCGCTCGGGCGAAACCAGGCAGCTCTCGGTAACGCACTACCTGGACTGGGTGCTCGGAAATCAACGAGGCCGCACGGCGGCGTTCATCGTGACTGAGGTCGAGCCGAAAACGCGGGCGCTGTTGGCGCGCAACCCGTGGAACTCGGACTTTCAATCGCGCATCGCCTTCATGGACATGGCGGGGCGGCAACAGACTTGCACGGCCGATCGTGCGGAATTCCTGGGTCGTCACGGCTCTCTCGCGGAACCGGCGGCGTTGCTCGGATCGCACGGTCTGTCGAATCGCGTCGGTGGTGGTTTAGACCCCTGCGGCGCGATGCAAACCAGGATCACGTTGCAGGCAGGCGAGGAGATCGAAATTACATTTCTGCTGGGCGAGGAGGCCTCGTCCGACGCCGCGGTTGCGCTGATTGAACGCTACCGCGCTCTGGACTTGGACGCCGTGCTCAAGGAGGTGACCGACTATTGGGATCAGACCTTGAGCACCATACAGGTCAAGACGCCCGATCGCTCCATGGACATCCTGCTCAACGGTTGGCTGCTGTATCAAACGCTGGCGTGCCGGGTATGGGCGCGCACGGCGTTCTATCAATCGAGCGGCGCCTACGGTTTTCGCGATCAATTACAGGATGTCATGGCGCTCGTCGTTGCACGGCCGGAGATCATCCGCGAACACATCCTGCGCGCAGCGGCGCGCCAGTTCGAAGAGGGGGACGTGCAGCACTGGTGGCTGCCGGCATCCGGCAAGGGGGTCAAGACGCGCGTGTCGGATGATCGCATATGGCTGGCGTTCGTGGTCGCGCACTACTTGGAAGCCACCGAGGATTTCGCGGTGCTGGACGAGTCCGTGCCTTTCTTGTCGGGCGGGCCGCTGCCGGCCGACAGTATGGAAATTTTTT
>DATCDX010000223.1:0-24150 GCA_036510475.1 Steroidobacteraceae bacterium | reverse complement strand
GCGACATCGACAAAGACATAGAGCCGGGCGGCTTCGTCGAGGAGCCGATGGAATCCGTGCCTTTCGGCCGCATCCTGGCGCAGACCGCGAAGCAGGTCATCGTGCAGAAAGTGCGGGAAGCCGAGCGCGCGCAGGTGGTCGATGCCTACAAGGATCGGGCGGGAACCTTGGTCAGCGGCATCGTCAAGCGGGTCGACCGCAACGGTGTCTATGTGGATCTCGGCGCGAACGCCGAGGGCTTCATCGCGCGCGAGGAAATGATCCCGCGCGAGCCGGTGCGCTCGCAGGACCGCATCAAGGCGTTTTTGAAGGAAGTGCGCACCGAATTGCGCGGTCCGCAACTGTTCTTGTCGCGCACGGCACCTGAATTTTTGATCGAATTGTTCAAGCTCGAAGTGCCGGAGGTGGGCCAGGGCCTGATCAACATCCTGGCGGCCGCGCGCGATGCCGGCGTGCGCGCCAAGATCGCCGTGCGCAGCAACGATCCGCGGGTCGATCCGGTAGGCGCATGCGTCGGCATGCGCGGCTCGCGCGTGCAGGCGGTATCCAACGAAATCGCCGGTGAGCGGGTCGACATCATTCCCTTCGACGAAAACAACGCGCAGTTCGTCATCAACGCCATGGCGCCGGCGGAAGTCACCTCGATCGTGGTGGACGAAGATTCGCATTCGATGGACATCGCCGTATCCGAGGACAAGCTCTCGCAGGCCATAGGCAGAGGCGGACAGAACATTCGCCTGGCCAGCGAACTGACGGGCTGGGAATTGAACGTCATGAGCGAGTCGCAGGCGGAGGCGAAGAGTGAGACGGAGTCTCTGGCGCTGCGCGAGACGTTCATGAAACAGCTCGATGTCGACGCCGATGTCGCCAGCATTTTGGTGCAGGAGGGTTTTTCGACCATCGAGGAAATCGCCTATGTGCCCGCCAGCGAATTGAACGGCATCGAAGAGTTCGACGAGGAAATCGTCAAGGAACTGCGCACGCGCGCGCGCGATGTGCTGCTGACGCAGGCGATCGCCAGCGAGGAGTCGGTGGACGGCGCGGAGCCGGCCGCCGACCTGATCGAAATCGCCGGCGAGCCGCTGGCCAAGGCCCTGGCGCGCAAGGGGGTTCGCACGCGTGATGATTTGGCCGATTTGGCTGTCGATGAACTGGTCGAAGTGGGCAATATCGACGAGAAAAAAGCCGCTGAATTGATCATGGATGCCCGCAAACACTGGTTCGCGGAAGAAGCTAAGGTTTAGGAGCAAGTATGGCAGATGTAACCGTCGCCCAATTCGCCGAGGTACTGAAGGTCCCGGTCGACCGGCTGCTGCAACAGCTCGATCAGGCTGGGATCAAAGTCGGCAGCGCCGAGGACATGATCAGCGAGGATGCCAAGCACGAGCTGTTGACGCATCTGCGGCGCAGCCATGGTCATGGAGACATTCAAATCGATGCGGCCCCGCGCAAAATCACCCTGCGGCGAAAATCGCAATCCGAGCTGAAACTCGCCGGCGTGCAGGGCCGCGCGCGCACCGTGAACGTCGAGGTGCGCAGTAAACGCACCTACATCAAACGCGAAGTACTCGAGGACCAGGCGCGTCATCAACAGGAGGAAATCGACCGGCAGCGGGAGACCGAGGAGCAGGCCAAGGCCGCGCTCGAACGCGTCGAGCATGAGCGGCTGGAGAAGGAGCGTCTGGACCGCGAGCGGCTCGAGGAAGAGAATCGCCGCCGCAGCGACGAGGAAGTGCGCAAGCGGACCGCCGAAGAAGAAGCGCGCCGCGTGGCGGAAGTCCAGGCGCGCGAAGTGGCCGAGCGCGAACGCAAAGCCGCGGCGGCGAAGCCCGGGAAAGTGGCGCGCGTGGTCGTGGATGACAAGGCAACGCGCTACGGCCGTCAGGAACTGCACATCGTCGGCGACGTGAGTTCGCGCCACAAGAAAAAGAAATCGCGCGACGGCCGGCGCCGCTCCGTCGGCGGTGAGTCCGATACCAAGCATGGTTTTGAAATGCCCACCGCGCGCGCGGTGCGCGAGGTCGCGATTGGCGACGCCATGACGGTCGGCGAGCTTGCGCAAAAAATGGCGGTCAAAGCCACCGAAGTCATCAAAGTCATGATGAACATGGGCGTGATGGCGACCATCAATCAAATGATCGAGCAGGATACGGCGGTGCTCGTGGTCGAGGAAATGGGCCACACCGCGGTGTTGCGCAAGGAAGACGTCATCGAGGACGACCTGCAGGGCGAAACCGACGACTCGCTCGAGGTGTTGCCGCGTCCGCCGGTTGTGACCGTGATGGGTCATGTCGATCACGGCAAGACCTCTTTGCTCGATTACATCCGCCGCACCAAAGTGGCGGCGGGCGAGGCCGGAGGCATCACCCAGCATATCGGCGCGTATCACGTCGAGACCAGCAAAGGCATGGTGACCTTTCTCGACACACCCGGCCACGCGGCCTTCACGTCCATGCGCGCACGCGGCGCACAGGTCACCGATATCGTGATCTTGGTGGTGGGCGCGGATGACGGCGTCATGCCGCAGACCATCGAAGCGATACAGCATGCGCAGGCGGCGAAGGTGCCGATCGTGGTGGCGCTCAATAAGATGGACAAACCGGAGGCGGATGCGGAGAAGGTCAAGCAGGATCTGACCAAGTACGGCGTGATACCGGAGGAATGGGGCGGCGAGAATATTTTCGTGCCCGTTTCGGCGCGAACCGGGCTAGGCGTGGACCAACTGCTCGACAGCATCCTACTGCAGGCCGAAGTGCTGGAATTGAAAGCACCGACCACCGGGCTTGCGGCCGGTTATGTGATCGAGTCCAGTCTGGAGAAAGGCCGCGGCGCGGTCGCAACCGTGCTGGTACTGCGCGGCACCCTGAAGTTGGGTGATCCGCTGCTCATCGGCCAGGAATTCGGCCGAGTGCGGGCGCTGTTTGATGAGGCCGGTCTGCCGGTCGAATCGGCGGGACCTTCCATCCCTGTGGTGGTATTGGGTCTGTCGGGCGCCCCGAACGCCGGCGATGAGTTGCTGGTGGTCGAGAGCGAGCGCAAGGCTCGCGAGGTCGCCATGCATCGTCAGTCCAAGTCGCGTGACGTCAAGCTCGCGCAGAAGAGCGCGAACATGCAGGACGTGTTCTCGACCATGGGCGAGAGTAAGGCGGATTTGGTGCAAATTTTGATCAAGGGCGACGTACAGGGCAGTGTCGAGGCGTTGCGCGACTCGCTGAATGCATTGTCGACCGGCGAAGTGGCCGTGAACATCGTGGCCTCCGGAGTCGGTGGCCTCACCGAGTCGGATGTGACGCTGGCGGCGGCATCGAAGGCGCGAATCATCGCCTTCAACGTGCGTGGCGATGCAGCGGCGCGCACGTCCATCAAGGATCACGGCGTCGATGTCCGTTATTACAGCATCATTTACGAAGCCATCGACGACATTCGCGCGGTGCTCACCGGCATGTTGGCGCCCGAGGTCAAGGAGCAGATAGTGGGGCTTGCCGCGGTACGAAGCGTGTTCCGCTCGAGTAAATTCGGCACGGTGGCGGGCTGCATGGTCATCGACGGCTACGTGCGGCGTAACTTTCCGATTCGCGTGCTGCGCGACAACGTGGTGATCTTCGAGGGAGCTCTGGAATCGTTGAAGCGCTTCAAGGACGATGTCAACGAAGTGCGGGCCGGTACCGAGTGCGGGATCGGCGTGAAGAATTACAACGACGTGCGCGAAAACGATCAGATCGAGTGCTACTCCCGTGTGGAAGTTGCGCGCACTCTGTAAGTCCGCTCCCCTGCTCGCGCAGCGAGCACTACCGGACGGGGTCGCTTCGACCCCGTTGAATTCTGCGCGCAGCGCATGAGCAAAGACAATCCGCGCGCGCGCCGCTTGGGCGAACAGATACAACGGGAGCTGGGCGATCTGCTGCGCCGAAACGTCAAGGACGAGCGCATCGGTAATGTCACGATCACGGCGGTGAGTGTCACGGGCGATTTGCGCACGGCGCGCGTTTACTATCTGGTGTTCGGCAAGGAGGGTCCTGATCCCCAGGTGCAGCGCGGCTTGGAGAGCGCCGCCGGGTTTCTGCGCAATGCCTTGTCGCGTTCGCTGATGATTCGCTACACGCCGACGCTGTCCTTCGAACTGGATACGTCGATCGAGCACGGCGTGCGCTTGACGCAGCTGATCGATTCGGTAAGCAAACCCGCTCAAGATGCCGTGGTCACGGAAGCGGGCGTCGGCGCCGCGACCGAAGCCGAAGCCGACACCGATGACGGCCATGTTATCGATGAGGGCGACTACGACCCCGCTATCGGCGATTCAAAGCCGCAGGAATAGATAGTGCCGCTCGATATCCATGGGATTGTATTGCTGGACAAGCCGCTGGGCTTGAGTTCGGCCGGCGCCGTGGCGCGAGCCAAGCGCCTGTTCGACGCGCGCAAGGCGGGACATACAGGCTCCCTCGATCCACTGGCCTCCGGGATGTTGCCCATCTGCTTCGGTGAAGCCACCAAATTCGCATCGCAACTCCTGGATGCCGACAAGACCTACCGGGTGACGGCGCGACTCGGTGAGCGCACGGCGAGTGCCGATCGTGAATCCGAAGTCATCGAGCGGCGCGAGTTGCCGGGGTACTCTTTGCAGCAGCTTGGCGAAGCGCTGGCAGTGTTTCCCCGTGAATACAGCCAGGTGCCGCCCATGCACTCCGCTCTCAAGCAGGATGGGAAGCCGCTGTACGAATACGCGCGCGCCGGCATTACGCGCGAGCGTGCGGCGCGCGCCATCACCATTCGAGACATGCAATTGCTCGATTGGCAGCCGCCGGATTTGACATTCGACGTGCGCGCATCGAAGGGCGCTTACATGCGGGTGCTGGCGGAGGATTTGGCGGCGCAATTGGGGACGATCGCGCACTTGGCCGGGTTACGCCGGCTGGTGGTGGCGCCCTTTATCGCGGAACCGCAGTGGACTTTCGAGGCGCTCGAAGGCCTTAGTCCCGCGCAACGGCAGGAAGTATTGCTACCGGTGGATGCCGCGCTGCGCAACTGGCGGAGACTGGATCTGCCGGCGGGTGGAGTCGGGGCTTTTCGCCAGGGTCAGACCATCTCGGTGGCCATGGAAGTTCCCGGTCCCGTGCGTATCTATGCGGACGGCCTGGGATTTTTGGGTTTGGGGGAAATTGAGGCGGTGGGTCGTTTGGTGCCGCTGCGGCTGATTTCGGCGGCAAGTAATCGTGCTTGAGGGCGCGTGCTGCGACGCGTACAATGCGCGCCTTCTTAAAGGCTCTAAGTTATTGATTGAGGTTTGATTTCAATGCCACTCACTCGCGAAGAAAAGACGGGCGTCGTCGGTAAATTCCAGCGCAGCGCGCAAGACACCGGTTCCCCCGAAGTTCAAATTGCCTTGTTGTCCGAGCGCATTAACGGCTTGAGCCAGCATTTCACCACGCACAAAGCCGACCATGCATCGCGTCGCGGGCTGCTCAAGATGGTCAATCAGCGCCGCAAGCTGCTCGACTATCTGAAAAGCAGAACGCCTGAGAAGTACACGCAAGTGGTCGAACGCTTAGGGTTACGCCGCTGATAGGCGCCGCCGCGGGTCCCGTGCCGATACGCATCGGGCCTGCGTCTATCCATTTCCGATTTACGCAAAGGGGCTCTACGTGAGCGCTATCAAAAAAAGTTTTAAGTATGGGGATCACACCGTAACCATCGAGACGGGCGAACTCGCGCGTCAGGCCGATGGCGCGGTGCTGGTCACCATGAGCGATACCGTGGTGCTGGTGACGGCGGTGGGTCTGAAGAAGGCGACGCCGGGCCGTGATTTCTTCCCGCTGACGGTGAACTACCAAGAGAAAACTTATGCGGCGGGCCGCATCCCCGGTGGTTTCTTCAAGCGCGAGGGGCGCCCCACGGAGAAAGAGACCCTGACCTCGCGGTTGATCGACCGCCCCATACGGCCGTTGTTTCCGGAAGGCTTCATCAACGACGTACAGGTGGTTGCCTCGGTACTGTCGGTCAATTCCGAAGTCGACCCCGACATTGCATCGTTGCTGGGCGCGTCCGCGGCGCTGGCCATCTCGGGAATGCCGTTCTTGGGCCCCATCGGCGCCGCGCGCGTGGGCTATTTGGAGGGCAAGTACGTCCTCAATCCCACCGCCACGCAATTGGCACAGTCGAAACTTGATCTGGTGGTTGCCGGCACCGTGGAAGGCGTGCTGATGGTTGAATCCGAAGCCGCCGGCTTGGACGAGGACGTCATGCTGGGCGCCGTCATGTTCGGCCACGAACAAATGCAAGTGGCGATCAAGGCCATCAACGAACTGGCCGCTGAGGCCGGAAAGCCGAAGTGGTCATGGATCGCGCCGGAGCCGAACAAGGAATTGCAGACCGCGGTGAGCGCTTTCGCCGAGAAGAACCTCGCGGCCGCCTACACGCTGACTGAGAAGCAGCAGCGGTATGCGAAGATCAAGGAAGTCAAAGCCGCCACCGTTGATGCATTGACGAAGGGTGATGCGTCAAGCGGCACCCCGCCGAAATTCACCGCTGACCAAGTGGGCGGTGAATTTTTCGATCTCGAGTACCGTCTGGTGCGCGCGCGAATCCTCGAAGGGCATCCGCGTATCGACGGGCGTGACACGAAGACCGTGCGCGCCATCAGCATTCGCACCGGTGTCATGGCGCGGACCCATGGTTCGGCGCTCTTCACCCGCGGTGAAACCCAAGCCTTGGTGGTTACGACCTTGGGTACGGGGCGTGACGCGCAGATCATCGACGGGCTCACGGGCGAACGCAAAGAGCCGTTTATGCTGCACTATAATTTCCCCCCGTTCAGCGTCGGTGAAACCGGCATGATGGGCTCGCCGAAGCGGCGCGAGATCGGCCATGGCAACCTGGCCAAGCGCGGCGTCAAGGCGGTCATGCCCGGCGTGGACAAGTTCCCCTATGTCATCCGGGTCGTGTCGGAAATTCTGGAATCCAATGGATCGAGTTCCATGGCCTCGGTGTGCGGCACCAGCTTGGCGCTGATGGATGCCGGGGTGCCGATCAAGGCGCCGGTGGCCGGCGTCGCGATGGGCCTCGTCAAAGAAGGCTCGCGCTTTCAAGTGCTGACGGACATTTTGGGCGACGAAGACCATCTCGGCGACATGGATTTCAAGGTGGCCGGCACCAAAGACGGCATCACCGCACTGCAGATGGATATCAAGATCACGAGCATCACGCGCGAGATCATGAAGGTGGCGTTGGATCAAGCGCGTAACGGCCGCCTGCATATCCTCGACGAGATGAACAAGGTGCTGTCCCGTCCGCGCGAGAACATGTCCGAATGGGCGCCGACGATCATCACTTTGAAGATCGATCCGGAGAAGATCCGCGATGTCATCGGCAAGGGCGGCGCCGTGATCCGTCAGATCACTGAAGAGACCGGTACCTCGATCGATATCGAGAACGACGGCACAGTGAAGATCGCGTCCGTGCAGGGAGCGGCGGGCCGCGAAGCGCAGCGGCGCATCGAATTGATCACGGCGGACATTGAGGTCGGCCGTATATACGAAGGCAAGGTCGCGCGGCTGATGGACTTCGGCGCGTTCGTCACGATTCTTCCGGGCCGTGACGGCTTGGTGCACATTTCGCAGATCTCCGAAGAGCGCGTCGAGCGCGTCGGCGACAAGCTCAAGGAAGGCGATGTGGTGCGCGTCAAGGTGCTGGAAGTGGACCGGCAGGGGCGCGTGCGTTTGTCGATGCGCAACGTCGACGCGGCGTAGCCCAAGCGCCGCCGCCGCGCGCGGCGGCCGCGCGAGTTATGCCAAACCCGCGCGCTAGAGTGCCTTGATGGGCTCTTCCGGCGCTGCGCGCGTGCGCGGTTCGGTCATCGACATCGTCTTGACGCGTTCCCGGGCGGGTTGCTGGCTCATGAATTGTTTCAGAGTCTGCTCCAGGTGAACGCTCACCGGACCTTGCATGCCGCCGCCATAGGAACGGATCACGTTGACCATGAATTCCTGGGTCAAAATGGGCTCGGCAAGATGTTCCTGCTCAGCAATCACTTGCAGCAAAATGCTGCGAGTGATGTCGGCATTGTTCTTCTTGTCGACGACGACGAAGTCGATTCGCTCAATCACCAAACGCCTGACGTCCGCCAGCGTGATGTAACGGCTTTCCACCGTGTCATAGAGGCGACGATTAGGGTATTTTTTTATCACTCGCGGCTCGCTCATAGGGCTCCTCGCTCGTGTTGGCCGACGCGCCGCCGGAAGATACCGGTTCGTGCCTGACCACGCATGACCTTTCCTTAGGCTCTAAGGCTTTAGAGGATAGCGCAATGCAGCGCCAAGGCAAATCGGCATTTTTTGATATATCTTCTAGTCCACGAGGCGCACGTTCAGGCGCTTTGGGACCCGATTGATGTCCCAGGTGCGGATTGCCCAGGTCCAGGCCTCCGGCAGACTCGCGGCCGTCAACGAAGCCGGTGGGTCCATTCCGAGCAGCGAAAACACCAACAGGAGCCGCGGCAACGCGGAATTCGCGTCCAGCGGCACGCTGCGCCGCGATTTGGCGAGCTTGGTATCGTCGGCTTCGGTGAGCACGGGTAGGTGGGCGTAGGCCGGCAGGGTAAGTCCCAATTGCCTTTGCAAGTAGATCTGACGCGGCGTGTTGTCGAGCAGATCGGCGCCGCGAACTACGTGGTTTACCCCGTATGCGGCGTCGTCGACGACCACCGCCAATACATAGGCGATGACTCGATCGCGCCGCTTGAGAATGATATCCCCGACGGCGGCGGACACGTTCTGGCGGTAGGTGCCCTGGATGCGGTCCGAAAATACGATGTGCCCCGGCTCGACCCGCAACCGAGTGGCGGCCGGCAAGCCGCCCTCCGGCGGGCGCAGCCGGCAAGTGCCGGGATAGCGGTCCTCGTCCTCCAGCTGCAGTCGGCTGCAGCCGCAGGGAAATGTGAGGCGGCGGGAGTTAAGGCTCGCCAGTGCGGACTCGTAGTGCACGGTGCGGTCTCGCTGGCGAACCGGCGCATCATCCCATTCAAAACCGAACCCTTCCAGGGTCCGCAGGATGCCGGCGGCGGAGCCCGCCACTTCGCGCGGCCGATCGAGATCCTCGATCCGCAGCAGCCAGCGGCCGCGATGCGCGCGCGCATCGAGATAGCTGGCCACCGCCGTATAGAGGGAGCCCAAGTGCAGGTCGCCCGACGGTGTGGGCGCGAAACGGCCTACGTAGGCCGGCTTAGCGGTAGCGGTCGTCGCGATCGCCGTATTGCTTTTCGCGGCGCTCGCGCCGCTCCTGAGCTTCGACGGACAATGTGGCGACGGGCCGGGCTTCCAAGCGTTTGATGCCGATTTCTTCGCCGGTTTCCAGGCAGTAGCCGTAGGAGCCGTCCTCGGTGCGTTTTAGCGCCTCGTCGATCTTGCGAATTAACTTGCGTTCGCGATCGCGCGTGCGCAGTTCGAGGCTGAATTCCTCTTCCTGCGTGGCTCTGTCATTAGGGTCGGGGAAATTGGCGGCCTCATCCTTCATGTGCAGCACGGTGCGGTCGACTTCGACCATGAGGTCTCGCTTCCAGTTCTGCAGGATGCGGGCGAAGTGCTCCAACTGTTCCTTGTTCATGTACTGCTCGCCGCGGCGGGCGATGTACGGCTTCACATTGCGCGGACCCGCCAACAAACTGGCGGAGGCAGGTGCTTCGTCGTCCTCGTCCGGTTGCGGCAGCCGGGTCACCACCAGCGGACGGGGATCGAATTTGATCGGTACGACTTTCTCGGTGGCGGCCGGCGCGGCGCGCTTCGGGCGCGGCAACTTGACGGCTGCGGGCTTGACGGCGGGCTTGGCGGCGGCCATTGGCTTTACGGCCACGGGTTTGAGAGCGGGCTTATTCGGTTTCACTGTTACCTTCGATGTGGGAGGAGTTGGCGCAGGTTTCGCAGGCGGACGCGCCGCCTTTTTAGGAGCGGCTGCTTTTGGAGTCGCTTTTTTCGATGGCGCCTTACCTGGCCGCTTAGCCGCTTTATTGGATTTCTTCGAGGGCATTTGAAGTCTCCGCCTCCTAACGAAAGAGCGCGCGATTATACCGACGCATTCAGGCCTGTATAGGGAGTACGCGCAACATCTTTTAACAATATTCCTGTAACCTAAGCCTATGATTGAAAAGCGAAACCCATAAAGCCAGGGTGGGATAGTGCGCGCTTGGCTCTAAGCGTTTAACTTAAACGGCCGGCCAGCGCCGGTTTCCGGCAACCTTAGGGGTCCTCAGGGAGGCGTAATAGGTGCGGCGCCTGCCCAATCTTTTTTTCGGTGTTCCACCGTGACGCTGGTGTAAATGCCGCCCCGCACGTTGAATTCCGCCAAAATCCGCATGAACCTTGGCTGCGTCGCCGCCACCAGATCCCGCAGTATTTCGTTGGCCACAGCCTCATGAAATGCGCCGCGACTGCGGAACGACCAAATATAAAGCTTCAGGGATTTGAGCTCGACGCAGCGTTCGTCGGGGACGTATTCCAGTTTCAGGGTGGCGAAGTCCGGCTGTCCCGTTTTAGGGCAGAGACAGCTAAACTCCGGCATCGTCATGCGTATCGTGTAATCCCGCTCAGGTGCCGGGTTTGCAAAAATTTCCAGGGAGCTATTGGGTTCGGTCATGGACTCTAAGCGGCGTCGCCGGGGGTTTACGAAAGTGACGTTTACTTTACACTACGCGCCACATTGACGGCCATGCGCGCCACGCGAAGGTTCACCAGGAAATGCGCTTAACGAAACTCAAGATTGCCGGCTTCAAGTCCTTCGTCGATCCGACGACCGTGACCTTTCCGAGTAGTTTGACCGGCGTCGTGGGACCGAATGGTTGCGGCAAATCGAACATCATCGACGCGGTGCGCTGGGTGATGGGCGAAATCTCCGCGAAGCATTTGCGCGGTGAATCGATGGCGGATGTCATTTTCAACGGCTCCGCCACGCGCAAGCCCTTGGGTTCCGCATCGGTCGAACTGGTGTTCGATAATTCCGACGGCAAGATCGGAGGAGAGTACGCGACATATAACGAAGTCGCCCTGCGCCGCGCCATGAGCCGCGACGGCACCTCCGATTATTTCATCAACGGCATCAAGGTGCGGCGCAAGGACATCACGCAGCTGTTCCTCGGTACGGGTTTGGGGACCCGCAGCTACGCCATCATCGAACAGGGCATGATCTCGCGGGTGATCGAGGCGCGGCCGGACGATTTGCGCGCCTTCTTGGAAGAGGCCGCGGGGATCTCGCGCTACAAGGAGCGGCGCCGCGAGACCGAGAACCGGATCGGCCATACGCGCGAAAACCTGGATCGGCTGAACGACTTGCGGGAAGAAGTGGAAAAGCAGATCCGGCACTTGCAGCGCCAGGCGGCCACCGCGCGGCGTTACCAGGTGCTGAAAGAGGATGAGCGCAAACTGCAGGCGGAGCTGCTGGCGTTGCGCCTGCAGAGTTTGGATGCCGAGGCCGGCGTGCGCGATGCCGCGACGTCGGGCTACGAGACCGCCATGCAGGGCGTGCTTGCGGATCTGCGCGAAGCGGAGGCGCAAATCGAGCACATCCGCGCCGATCAGGGGTTGAAAGCTGATGCCTTGGGCGTCATACAGGCTCGTTACTACGGGGCAGGCGCCGAGGTCACGCGGATCGAACAGGGCATTCAGTACGCGCGCGAGCTGCGTCAGCGCCGGCGACTGGACTTGGAACAGTCCGAGGCGCAAGTTTCCGAACTCACCGGCGTCAATCAACGAGATCGCGGCCAGCTCGACGCGCTCTCCCTGGACCTTGCGACCCTGGTGCCGGGTCTTGACTCCGCGAACGGCGGGGAACGAAGTACGGCGCAGTTGCTGGAGCGCTGCGAGCAATCGTTGGCCGCATGGCAGCTGACCTGGGACGGGCACGCCCAGGCGGTGGCGCTCGGTCAACGTGAAACCCAAGTGGAACGCGCACGCATCGAACAGCTGGAGAGCCAACAGCGGCGGCTATTGCAGCAACAGGAAAAACAAGAAACCGAGCGGGCGGCGCTGGTGCAACTGCAGCCCGCGGTCGCGTTGGAGACGCTGGCGGAACGCGCCGCCGTGGCCCGCGACGCGGGTCAAAAAGCCGCCACCGAGCTGCAGGAATTACTCGCGGAGTTATCCGCCACGCGGGAGCGCGAACGCGAGCAGGCGCAGGCGTTGAACGCATTGCGCGCGCGCTGGCAGCAGGCGCAGGGCTCGCAGGTGTCGACCGACGCGCTGCAGCGGGCGGCACTCGGTAAGGTTTCCGGCAAAGTCACCCAATGGTTGGAATCGCAGTCGCTCGACGGCCGGCCACGGGTCGCGCAGGCGTTGCGGGTCGATCGCGGTTGGGAACGCGCCGTGGAAACAGTGCTGGGGTCCTATCTGGAGGCGGTCTGCGTCGACGGCCTGGACAGTGTCACGGATTTGCTGGGGAGCTTCGACGGCGGACACCTGGCGGTGGTGAGCATTGGCGAGGCAAACGCGCAGCCCCCCGATCCCACCTCGCTGCAGACGAAAGTGCAGGGCGAGGCCGTGTTGGGTTCGGTGCTGTCGTCGGTATACACCGCGGAAACGCTGGCTGAGGCATTGAGCAGGCGGCGGCAGTTGGCGGCGGGCGAATCGGTGGTCACGCGTGACGGTATATGGCTGGGAATCGATTGGCTGCGCCTGTCGCGCGACGCGGATCCGCATACCGGTGTGATCGAGCGTGAGGAGACTCTGCGCGAGATTCGCTCGCAGGTGGGCCGGCTCGCGGACGAGGTCAAGGAACTTGAGCACCGTCAGGAACTCACGCGCGAACGCGTGCGTGAACACGAAGACCGGCGCGACCGGTTTCAAACGGACGTCAATCGCCTGCACCGTGACCACGTCGATCGGCGCGCGGAGCTGGATTCCGCGCAGGCCCGCACCGCCGACGCGGCGCGGCGCCTGGCGCAACTGGAGACGGGGCTGGCCGATGTGCGCGCCGAGCTCGAGCGGACCGAAGCGGATCTGCGGGCGGCGCGCGGCCGCATGGAAACCGCCATCGATGGCTTGGTGGCCCTCGAGCCGCAACGGCTGGACCTGGAGCAGGAGCGCGACCGCATGCGTACCGATCTCGGCGCCGCACGTTCGGCGGCGTCGGCGGCGCAACAGCTGGCGCGGGAATTGGCATTGCAAGTGGAGTCGCGGCGTTCTTCGCATAGCGCATTGACCGCCACGCTGTCGCGCGTCGAGAAGCAACTCGAGGCGTTGGTGATGCGCCGCGATGAACTCGCGGGCCAGCTGGCGCAGGGCGAGGCGCCGCTGGCGGCGGCACAGACCGAGCTCGAACAGTCGCTGCGGCTACGGGCGGAAATCGACGCTGAACTGCAGGCCGCCAAGATCGCCACCGACGAGCTGGACGCTTCGCTGCGCGATCGCGATGCCGAGCGGCTGACCGTGGAAAGGCGCGTGGACGCGGCACGCTCCAGCCTGGATGAGGCACGACTGGCCGCGCAACAGGTGCGCGTGCGCCGCGAGAGTTTCGCGGAGCAACTGGCGGCGACGAATTTTGAATTCGCGGCGCTCGCCGCGCAACTCGCGCAGGATGCATCGGTTGACAGCTGGGAGTCGCAGCTGGAGGAGATCAAGGGCAAGATCGAACGCTTGGGCCAGGTCAATCTCGCGGCCATCGGCGAATTCAAAGAGCAATCCGAGCGCAAGGAATATCTGGATCGACAGTGCAAGGATCTGACCGATGCGCTGGAGACACTCGAATCGGCCATGCGCAAGATCGATCGGGAGACCCGCACGCGATTCCAGGATACCTTCGACCGGGTGAATGCCGGATTGAAGGAGAAGTTCCCGCGATTGTTCGGCGGCGGTCATGCTTACCTGGAATTGACGGGCGAGGATTCTCCTGGGGCCGGCGTATCCGTCATGGCGCGGCCGCCGGGCAAGCGCAACAGCACGATCAGCCAGCTGTCGGGCGGCGAGAAAGCGTTGACCGCTGTGGCGCTTGTATTCGCCATTTTCGATTTGAATCCGGCGCCGTTCTGTCTGCTGGACGAAGTCGACGCGCCGCTCGACGAAAATAACGTCGGCCGCTTCTGCGACATCGTGCGCGAGATGTCGCGCAGCGTGCAATTCATATTCATCACTCACAACAAAAGCACCATGGAATTGGCGTCACAATTGGTCGGCGTCACCATGAACGAGCCCGGCGTGTCGCGCCTGGTCGCGGTGGATGTCGAAGAGGCCGTGCGCATGGCGGCGATGTAAGGACGAGGAAATTGGCCGCTGAGCTTCGCTGGATATTGTTGGCCTTAAGCCTGCTGCTGCTCGCCGGCATCTGGTGGCGGGGGGCGCGCCGCTCCGTACAGGCGCCGGGAAACGCTGCGCTGCGCGAACCGCCGATTATGGACTTGCTCGACGACCGGCACGTCGGCCCTGACCTTGAGCGTGACCCTGACCCCGACCTTCAATCTGACCCCGACCGTCAATCTGGCCCTGACCTTGAATCTCTGCCCAAGTCGCGCGCTTGGGGAGTGCCGCCGTTCGAGCCGCTGAGCATCCATACGGCCGACTTCGACATCGTGCCTCAGTTGGATAGCCCGATGACGGTGCACGCGGCTCCGATCGAGCCGCCTGTGTCCCCGCTGCCGCCGGCCGCCACGCTGCCAGTGGCTGCCACGATGCCGCTGGCTGAACCGATGCCGCTAGCCGCCGATCCGATGCCATCGGCCGACCCGCTGCGGCCGGCGCCGGCGCCTTTACCTTTAAGCGCGGAACACAGCGACCGCTTTGTCGCAGTGGCGCCGCAGACGCCCAATGCCAGCGAGTTGCAGAGGGTCGTGACCATTCGCGTGTGCGCGCCGGGAGAGACACGCTGGTCCGGCGCCGATCTCATGGCGGCACTGGAGTTGCATGGACTGGCCCACGGGCGTTACCAGGTGTTTCACCGCCGGCATGTCGACGGGCGCAGCTTGTTTTGCGTTGCCAGTCTCATCGAACCGGGAACATTCGATCTCGCGCAAATGCCGGAGCAAGAGTTTCGGGGCGTGACGCTGTTCGCGGTGTTGCCGGGCCCGCTGGAGCCGGTGCAAACCGTGGACGTGATGTTCGCGGCGGCGCGTGGTCTGGCCGAGGAATTAGCCGGAATGGTACAGGACGCGAAGGGCATGCCGCTGTCGCCGCAGCGCGCGGCGGCATTGCGGGACGATGTGGCCGCCTTCCAGGCGTTGCTCCACGGAGCTTGAGCCGCGATCGTGTGCGCGCAGAAAACGGCTGTATCCCTTAAGAAGGCGGCGGCGCGCGTCGCCGAACTGCGGGATTTGCTGGAGCGCTACAATTACCGGTATCACGCGCTCGACGATCCGGAAGTTCCGGATGCCGAATATGACCGTCTCATGTTGGAACTGCGCGCGCTCGAGGGCCAGCATCCGCAGCTGCGGACGCCTAATTCGCCGACCATGCGAGTGGGAGCCGCGCCGGTGGCCGCTTTCGGCGCGGTGCGGCACCGCATCGCCATGCTGTCCTTGGACAATGCGTTCAGTGAAGATGAGGTGCGCGATTTTGACCGGCGCATCCGCGAGCGCCTGGCGCAGGCCGCACCGATCCGCTATTCGGCGGAACCTAAAATGGACGGCCTGGCGATCAGCGCGCGCTTCGACAACGGAGAGTTCGTGCAGGGAGCGACACGCGGCGACGGCGAGACGGGCGAGGACATCACGCAAAACTTGCGAACCATTGCGTCGCTGCCGCTGAAGCTGCGCGCCGGGAATGTGCCGCGGACGCTGGAGGTGCGCGGCGAGGTGTACATGCCGCGCGCCGGATTCGAGCGCTTCAACCGCGAGGCAGCCGCGCGCGGCGAGAAGACTTTCGTCAATCCGCGCAATGCGGCGGCGGGCAGTTTGCGCCAGCTCGATCCGCGAATTACCGCGGCGCGTCCGCTTGCCCTGTTCGTCTACGGGGTCGGGCTGGTGGAGGGCGGCGAGCTGCCCTCGCGGCATAGCGAGACGCTGCAGGCATTGCGCCGCTGGGGGTTCAAGATCTCTCCGCAGTGCAAGGTGGTGGAATCCATCGACGGATGCTTGGAGTACTACCGTGAGATGGGCGAATTGCGCCCGCAGCTGCCGTATCAAATCGACGGCGTGGTCTATAAGGTGGACGATCTGGAATTGCAGCGGCAACTGGGCTTCATCTCACGGGCGCCGCGCTGGGCGGTGGCGCATAAATTCCCGGCCGAGGAGGCCCTGTCGGTCGTGCGCGGCATCGAATTTCAAGTGGGCCGCACCGGTGCGTTGACGCCGGTGGCGCGCTTGGAGCCGACCTTCGTCGGTGGCGTCACGGTGAGTAATGCCACCCTGCACAACATGGACGAGTTGTGGCGCAAGGACGTCCGCGTGGGCGATACCGTGGTTATCCGCCGCGCCGGCGACGTGATCCCGGAGGTCGCGAGAGTGCTGCCCGAACGCAGGGTTGCGGGCGCGCTGCCGGTGGCGCTACCCACTGTCTGTCCGGTATGCGGATCACCGGTGGTGCGCGAGGCTGAGCAGGCGATCGCGCGCTGCAGCGGAGGCCGCAACTGCGCGGCTCAGCGCAAGGAGGAAATCAAACACTTTGCGTCGCGCCGCGCCATGGACATCCAGGGACTCGGCGACAAGCTCGTGGAGCAACTCGTGGACCGCGATTGGGTGCGAACGCCCGCTGATCTGTTCAGCTTGCAGCCCGATCAACTTGCCACTCTGGATCGCATGGGCGAGAAGTCCGCGCAGAAACTGCAAGCGGCGATCGTTGCCGCGAAACACTCAAGTTTGGCCCGGTTCCTGTACGCCCTCGGGATACGCGATGTCGGCGATGCGACCGCGCTGGCGCTGGCGCGCCATTTTCGTGATATCGCGGCCTTGCGCCGTGCCGAGGAGGACGAGATTCAACGTGTGCCGGATGTGGGGCCCGTGGTGGCGAGCCACGTCGCCGCCTATTTCGACGATCCCGACAATTCAGCGGTGGTCGATCGGCTGCTGGCCGCCGGCGTCAGCTGGCCTGCGCCTGCGCCGATACCGGCCGATTCGCACGCGGGAATGAGCGGAAAAACTTTCGTGCTTACCGGCACGCTTAAGTCGCTGACCCGCGAGGCCGCGGCGGAGGCGATTACGCAACGCGGCGGCAAGGTGAGCGGCAGCGTTTCGAAAAAAACTCACTACGTGGTGGCGGGCGCCGATGCCGGTTCCAAGCTGAAGAAGGCGCAGCAACTGGCGATCGCGGTGCTCGACGAGGCCGCGTTTCTGGAACTGCTCAAAACGTAGCGGATTCCCTCGAACCCGCTGCGCCCTTGAGCCTTGAGCCCGCTACGGTCGCGGGCTTAGCAAGCCCTTGCTTACAGTTTCTTTTCGATTTTGGCGTTCTTTTTCAGGCCATCGATATACGCCTGGAACTTCTTCTGCACGACCGCTTTGCCGAGCTGGGTCTTCATCTGGTCGAACGGCGGCGGTACGGTCTCGCGGGTATCCTCGAGCTTGACGATGTGCCAGCCATACTGGGTCTGCACGGGCTCGGGTGTGATCTCGCCCTTCTTCAGCGACTTCACGGCGTCGCCGAACGGCTTGACCATGTGCGCCAGAGTGAACCAGCCGAGGTCGCCGCCGTTTGCCTTGGAGCCGGGATCGATCGAGTCCGCCTTCGCCAGGTCGTCGAATTTGGCGCCGCCCTTGAGCTTCTTGATGATCTGATCCGCAAGCGCCTTGTCCTTGGTGGCCACCAAGATGTGCCGTGCGTGATACTCCGTTTTGTCCATGGCGGCGACCTGGGTGTCGTACTCGGCATGCAGTTCCTGATCCGTGGGCACGATGGTCTTCAGATACTTCTGCGCGGCCGCGTCCGCCAATACCTGCGTGCGCACCAAATCGAGACGGTTGACCACGTCAGGGTCCTTGTCCAAGCCTTCTTTGACCCCCTGAGTGGCAATGAGCTGCATGTTGATCAGCTGGTCGAGAACTTGGTTCTTTTCGTCGGCAGTTACATCGGTAGCCGGCTTGCCGCGCAGCAGACCTTGCAAGTAGTCATCGAACGCCTCGCGCGAAATCGATGTGCCGTCGACGATGGCGACCGGCGGCGACGCCGCCGGCTTGTCGGTGGCCGCGGGCGCCGCGGCTTGCTGTCCCTTGCCGCAGGCCGACAAGCTCAACACGATGGCTGCCACTATGGACGCGCGCGTCCACGGTAACTTGAGAAATTGGCTCATTTGGTTCCTCTACGCACGAAAAAAGCGACTATGGCCGATATGGCCGACGCGCCCGGGGGCGGCAGTTTAGCCCCTACCGTGGTATCTCTACCAATTATCGATACAAATTTGACATCACCTGGCGCCGGGCGGCAACGCTTCGATGTTTAAGGCGTGGATGTCGGTTTTCAGCAGATCATCGACGGCGGCGTACACCAGCCGGTGACGCGCGAGCGGGGCTAAGCCACGGAAGGCGTCCGCCACGATGCGTATGCGGAAGTGACTATGGCCGCCGGCGGCGCCGGCGTGCCCGGCATGCAGGTGACTTTCGTCTTCGATATGCAGCTGAACCGGTGCGAAGCGGTTCTCGAGGCGTTGCCGCAGACGCCGTTCGCGGTCGCTTGCGTCATTCATGGGTGGTAAGCGTTGGTTCGGCCGGCGCGGCCTTGGTTTTGCCGCTGAGCCAGAGAATCTGGGGAATCATGAATATCAGCATGGCCGCCGTGATGCCGAATACTTTGAAATTGACCCAGACGCTCTCGGCGAAATTGCGCGCCACGTAGATGTTGGCGACCGCCAGCAGGGCAAACCAGCCGACCCACAGTGAGTTGAGCAGCGACCAGCTACGCGAGGTGATCCGCAGCGGTTCATTGAACACCCCTTCGAGCATACGCCGGGCGAGCGGCTGCTTGCCGATGAACATGCTGCCGAGGAACGCGATCGCCGTCAGCGCCAGCAGCACCGTGGGCTTCCACTGTATGAAGCGCCGGTCGTGCAGCAGCAGCGTGGCCGCGCCGAGAATCATGACCACCACCGTGGTCACGATATGCATGGTCTTGAATTCGCCGTTGCGAAAACGGTACGCCAGCAGCTGCAACACGCAGGCGATCATCAGGGCCGCCGTGGCCCAGTAGATGTCCAGCAGCTTGAACGCCACGAAAAAAACGATGAGCGGTGACCACTCGATGATCTGATTCATCCGCGTATCATAGCTGAGCCAATGAGCATCTATCTGCAACTGCATCCGGTATCGCCGCAGCTGCGCTTCGTGCGCCAGGCAGTGGCGGCGCTGCGCGGCGGCGGGGTGATCGTATACCCCACCGATTCCTGCTATGCGCTCGGCTGCCACATCGGCGATAAGGCCGCATTGGAGCGGATCCGCGACATTCGCCAGACCGATCGGAATCATCATTTCACCTTGGTATGCCGCGACCTCGCGGAGGTGGGCAGGTACGCCATGGTGGATAATTGGCAGTACCGCCTGCTGCGTGCGCATACTCCGGGCCCCTATACATTTCTGCTCAAGGCTTCGCGCGAGACGCCGCGCCGCTTGAAACATGAACGCCGGGGTACGATCGGGCTGCGCGTTCCGGATCACCCCGTGACCGCGATGCTGCTGCGCGAACTGGGCGAGCCGGTGATGAGTTCGACGTTGCTGCTGCCCGGTGAGGAATTGCCGCGCACCGATGCCAGGGAGATCTATGAGAAACTGGAGCACAGCGTCGATCTGGTGCTGGACGGAGGCAACTGCGGCCTGATTCCCACTTCGGTCATCGATCTGTCCGGCGACCGGGCCGCCGTCATGCGCATTGGCCGTGGCGATGTCACCCCCTTTGGGATTGAAGCATCCGTATAATGCGGACACCGGCGAGCATTCAAGCTCGTTTTTTTCATTAAATAACGAGTGTAAGCATTGGATCTAATTGCATTTATTACGAAGATTTCGATCTGGGCGATCCCGGTGCTGTTCGCCATCACGCTGCACGAAGTCGCGCACGGCTGGGTGGCAAGATACTTCGGTGACCGCACCGCTGAGATGCTCGGGCGGCTGAGCTTGAACCCGCTGCGCCATATCGATCCGATCGGGACCGTGCTGGTTCCCGGTCTGCTGCTCGCGATCGGCGGTCCGTTGTTCGGCTGGGCAAAGCCCGTACCGGTGGCGACGAGTGCGCTGCGCAATCCACGTCGAGCGATGATCATCGTGGCGCTGGCGGGGCCCGTGGCGAACCTCGTGATGGCGGCGTTGTGGTGCGTCGTGCTGGGTGCGATCGCCCGCGTCAACGGCAATGCGACGGTGGACGGTTGGATTGCGCTCATGGCGCAGGCGGGTATCGTGATTAATGTGGTTCTCGCGGTGTTCAACCTGCTGCCTATTCCGCCGCTCGACGGTGGACGGGTGTTGGCGGGATTGCTGCCGCCTCGCTTAAGCAGCCGTCTGGAGAAAATCGAACCCGTGGGTCTATTCATCGTACTTGGGCTGGCGGCATTCGGGCTGTTCGGCTGGCTGTTCACTCCGGCCTACCGGATCATCGGCCACATCATCTACGTCTTGGTGGGGTCGCGGGCATGAGCGGGCCCATACAAAATCGACGGGTGCTGTCCGGCATGCGGCCCACCGGCTTGCTGCATTTGGGCAATTATCACGGCGCCCTGAAAAATTGGATCGAGCTCCAGTACCAGTACGAATGCTATTTTTTCATCGCCGATTGGCATGCATTGACCACTGGCTACGCGGACACCTCGAAACTCGAAGAGCATGTCTGGAGCATGGTCATCGATTGGCTGGCGGCGGGCCTCAATCCCGGCGTCGCCACCTTGTTCATCCAATCCAAAGTGCCCGAGCATGCGGAATTGCACCTGCTGCTGTCGATGATTACGCCCTTAGGGTGGCTGGAGCGGGTCCCGTCCTACAAGGATCAGCAGACCCAGATCGCCGACCGCGACTTGAGTACCTATGGCTTTCTGGGCTACCCCTTGCTCCAAACCGCCGATATCTTGATGTATCGCGCGCAGTACGTGCCTGTCGGTGAAGACCAGGTGGCGCATGTCGAAATCACGCGCGAAGTGGCGCGGCGATTCAACCATATCTACGGCCGCGAGCCCGAGTTCGAGCAAAAAGTCGAAAAGGCCATCAAGAGCTTGGGCTCGCGCAACTCGGCGCTGTATCGCACGCTGCGCAAGGAATTCCAGGAAAAGGGCGACGCGGACGCCCTGGCCAAGGCGAGAGCGCTGGTGGAGTCGAATGCGCGTTTGACGGTGGCCGACCGCGATCGCCTGTTCGGATTTCTCGAAGGCACGGGGATCGCTATTTTGCCGGAGCCCGAGGTGCTGCTGACGGCGACGCCCAAGGTACCGGGCTTGGACGGACGCAAGATGTCGAAGTCCTACGGCAATACCATTGGCCTGCGGGAAGACACCGACTCGATCGCCAAGAAGCTCAAGGCCATGCAAACAGACCCGGCGCGCGCGCGGCGCACCGACCCGGGCGATCCTGAAAAATGCCCGGTCTGGGATCTGCATAAACTGTATTCAAACGCCGATACTCAGGCCTGGGTGCAACAGGGTTGCCGCACCGCCGGCATCGGCTGTCTGGAATGCAAGGCGCCGCTGATCGAGAAGATAGTGGCGGAAGTGTCCGCGATCTCGAAACGGGCGCAGGAGTTTGAAGAGAATCCCGAACTGGTACGCGGTATCATCGCCGAGGGTTGCGAACGCGCGCGCGCGGTGGCGCGCGATACCCTGGATGCGGTTCGTCAAGCCATGGCCATGAATTACCGATGAAACCTGAATTGACGCTCGTGCCGAACACGGCGGCGCCCGCGCCGGCCGGCGTGCCGCCGCCCGCCCAGGGTGAAATGCCGTTTGCGGTCGTGGAGGGTCAGCCCATCACCGAAATGCCGAGGGACTTGTACATCCCGCCGCAGGCGCTCGAAGTGTTTCTCGAGGCCTTCGAAGGGCCGCTCGACATGCTGCTGTACCTGATACGGCGCCAGAATCTGGACATCCTCGATATTCCGATCGCCGAGATCACGCGCCAGTACATGCGCTACATCGAGTTGATGCAGGTGCTGCAATTGGAATTGGCGGGCGAATACCTGCTGATGGCGGCGACGCTCGCCGAGGTGAAATCCCGCATGCTGTTGCCGCGCGTCGGTAACGATGAGTCCGTCGATGAGACGGATCCTCGCGCCGAGTTGGTGCGCCGCCTGCAGGAATACGAACGATTCAAGCGCGCCGCGGAAAGCATCGATCGCATGCCGCGCCTGGAGCGCGATACCTGGCTCGCATCGGCGGATTTGGTCGACCGCAAAGTCGTGCGTGTGCCGCCGCAGGTTAGCTTGCAGGAGATGCTGCTCGCCTTTCAAGAGGTATTGTCGCGCAGCGACATGTTCGCCCATCACCACGTGCAGCGCGAACCGCTATCGGTGCGGCAGCGCATGACGGATGTCCTGGCGGCGTTGACGGCGAACTCCTTTGTGGACTTCGTGCGGCTGTTCCGTGCCGAAGAGGGCCGCCGTGGCGTGACGGTGACTTTCATTGCCATCCTGGAACTGCTGCGTGAAGGACTGATCGACATCGTGCAATCCGAAGCTTATGCGCCGCTGCATATTCGCCTCGGGAATCCGACCCGGCACCTGAAACTGGTGCCCGATGATGGCGCCGCCGACGAGAACCACGCGAGAACTCAATGAACGACCAATACGTGAAGAATGTGATAGAAGCCGCGCTGCTTGCCGCCGGCCGGCCGCTGACGATGGACGAACTGGTGAGCGTGTTCGACGAGCGTGATGGTTCGAATGCCGACGAGGTTCGCAGCGCCATCGCGGCGTTGACGGTGGACTACGAAACTCGCGGGCTGGAATTGCTCGAGGTGGCGAGCGGTTATCGGATTCAAATCAAGGCCGCGGTGGCGCAACCGGTTTCCAGGCTATGGCAGGAGCGGCCGGCCAAGTATTCGCGGGCACTGCTCGAAACATTGGCCCTGGTCGCCTATCGTCAGCCGATCACCCGCGGCGAGATCGAGCAAATTCGCGGCGTGGCGGTCAACCCGCACATCATCAAGACGCTGCTGGAGCGCAATTGGATTCGCGTGGTCGGACACCGCGATGTGCCGGGTAAGCCGGAGTTGCTGGGTTCGACCCGGGAGTTTCTCGACTATTTCAGTTTGAAGAAACTGGACGACTTGCCGACACTGGCGCAGCTCAAGGAACTGGAGGATCTGCGTGTGCAATTGGCGTTGCCCGGCGCGGACCCGGTGGTGGCGCCGGACGCCGGGGCTATGGACGCGGCCGAAGACGCGGAAGATGAAGCGGATTCGGGCACCGCTGCCGACGCCGGCCATGAGCCGGACACCACCGACGAGTCAGAGGCGGCCGATCCTGGCGGCGATGAAAACCAGCCGCAGGGTCTGGTCGCGCGCGGCGCGCAAGACGACTCCGATTGATGCGACCACGAGCACCCCGCAAGGAGCCTGCGCCGCGAAAAGATCAGCCACCCGGTGAGCGTGTGCAGAAGTCGCTTGCGGCGGCGGGGATCGGTTCGCGTCGTGAAGTAGAGCGTTGGATTCGCGAGGGACGACTGCAGATCAACGGCGAAGTGCCCGCTTTGGGCGCGAAGCTGGATGCCAGGGATCGCATCACGCTGGACGGCCGGCCCGTGCGGCTGCATAAGCCGGCGGTCAAGGAATTGCGGGTGCTGTTGTTTCATCGCTCGCCGGGCGAAGAGCTCGATCTGCAGGCGGCGACGTCGCGGGCGGCGGAACACCTGCAGCTGCCCCGTTCATCCGGCCGCTGGCTGGCTATCCAGCCCATGCCGCCGGTGGATGGCGGCTTGGAAATTCTCACCGACGACGGATCCTGGGCGCATCGGGTGTCGCGCGGCGTGCATGCGCTGACCATCGACTATGTACTGCGGATGCGCGGACCGCTCAAAGAAGAACTCGTCGAGGAATTTCGCGCCGCCACGGACTGTGAAGGCGAGGCGATGAGCATTCTGCAGGCGGATGCGCAGTACGGCGAGGGGTTCAATCATTGGTTGAATACGACGGTGCGCGCGACCCGCTCTGCGCAGGTGCGGCATTGGTGGGCGGCTCGCGGCATCATCGTCAGCCGCCTGATGCGCGTACGATTCGGGCCGATCCATCTGGGGCGTGAACTGCCGCGGGGCTATTCGCGCGCGATGTTGGTGAGCGAACGCAATGCGCTG
>DATCDX010000222.1:0-8075 GCA_036510475.1 Steroidobacteraceae bacterium | reverse complement strand
ATTCAGCTACCTTGGCGTGAATCGTCAATTGTTTGGTGAGCTCGGCTACCGACCCATTGAAGTCTCCGCGCGTACGCGCGAACACCTCTTGAACAACGTTGGCGCTTTCGAAACCGATCGAGAACTGCTTGCCGGCCCCCGTGTGATAAGTTCCAGGGTAGAACGGCCCGTAGGGCTTCACCATCGCGGTCGCCGTGAAGTTGAAATTCCCGTGGCTCGGCGGACCATGGTCGGTCAAGTAACGCACCAGTGCCGCGCTTTCGCGGATAACGCGCCAATGAATTCCATCGTCTGCGGCAATGATGCTGTTCGCCTGAAGATTGGGTAGTGTTGACAGCGCCTTTTCGAGCAGACGCATGACGTGCGGGTCGTCCGAATCGCGCATCATCGCCGGCCCGACACTTGGCATGAAACCTTCTTTTGCTGATAGATCATCGATGGCCTTCAACAGCCGGAGAGCGTCCTCGTCGGATTGCCCCTTGACCAACTCTCCGAGTGGCTGCGTCACGATGCGAATGGTTTGGGTTTTATATCCTCGTTGCGTGAATGCGTCTTCCGCGGCGTGCAGGACTTTCAGCGCGTCGGCGATCTGCCGATCGAAAATAGCGGGGTCGATACGCACGAATGCGGTAATCGCCCGGACATTGGGCTTCGTATAGGTTTGCGCGTGACCGGTCACCGCAATTAGGAGCAGCACGAATATACCTAAGAGGCTCACTCGGCGATGTAGCACGGTTCCCTCCTTATAGTTTTATGCGATCCGCATAATCATATATCGTCACGAGCTGTGGTAGGGTTTCCGTTGATTTAAAACCAAGCAGGGCGACAAACTGCTCTACTCAACGTCTGCCCGGGCTGCTCGTTGTCTAGCGGCGGACCCATGGCTGGCCAGTATGGGAAGGAGGCGTTGAGCATGGTGCGTCGGGTGGTGAAATGCGCGGCGTGGGCGACGGCCATGGTCGTGGTCCCGGTAGGTCTTGCCCTGGCGTTTGCTCCATACGTCTTCGCCGAATTGTCGGCCACGTTGCAACCGCACGTGATCGTCGATGCGGCGAAGCCGTACCTTGGCGCCGGGCGCATGGTGGATGATTATTGGGCCGTGCAAGCTATCGATGCGGACACGTTCGCCCTCGGCGAGCCGCGATACTACCAGGTCAACTATGCGTATCTCATCGTCGGTGACCGGCGGACGCTGCTGTTCGATGCCGGCTCGGGCACGCGCGACATCCTGAGTATTGTCACGAGCCTCACGCACATGCCGGTGACCGTGATGCCATCGCATCTGCATTACGATCATACCGGGGGCATCGCGCCGTTCACGTCGGTCGCGATGATCGATTTGCCGGATACCCGCGCTGACGTGACGAACGGCCGGATGACGCCCGGCCGCTATGAATACCTCGGCATGATCGATGGGCGGGCACCACCCACGTTCAAGGTGACGGAGTGGCTCAAACCCGGCACGACGATCGACCTCGGCGGCCGGGTACTGCGCGTCCTGCACGTGCCCGGCCATACGCACAGCTCAGCCGCTCTGTACGATGCGGCCAGGCATCAACTCTTTGCGGGGGATTTCATCTACCCCACGACGCTGTACGCGTTCCTGCCGGGCGCGAGCCTCGCGGAATATCAGGCGACAACGCGGGAACTGCTCGCGGCGCTGCCGGCCGATACCAAAATTTGGACTGCGCATTGCTGTCGGACCGGCGAGCGAACGGCCGCGCCCTGGCTGACCATGAGCGATCTGCGCGATTTGGATGCCGCACTCACCGCGATCCGCGCAGGCACATCGCATGGCACCGGGTTTTTTCCGCGGCGTTTTCCGGTCAATCGTCAAATGACGCTGGCTACCGGGTTTCCTTGGAATAATCGCTGAGGTGGAGGGTCTTGCCGGGCTGGTGCCTCGGCAAAATGATGTTGACCGGTTGGTTTGGTATTTCGCCCGCCAGACTCCCCGGCGAATTCTCGTACCGCTCGACACCACTGCGCAAAAGGCACCCGAATTCCCTCGTCCGCGCTGATATACGTCGGTCCAATGCGAACGGCCTGGGGAGATAAGAAGCTGGAAGCCAACTGTTCCCCCTTGTTGGCTTCCAGCTTCTTATTCCCCCAGACCCTGCGAACCGGTCAATATCATGGGCCGAGGGGCTATTGCATGAAGGGCTGAGTTTCGACCGCGTGTGCTTCCTGGTTAAGTCGCTGGGCGCGTAGCGCATCGACGAGCAGCGCTCCGGCCTGTCGCTGGGTGCCGCGATCGCCGCTCGCGAGTGCGAGAGCCTTGCGGCCACAGCCCTCTGCTTGGTGGGCGTCGCCCTCGGCGAGCCGTAGCTTTCCGAGCTCTATCCACAACAGGGGGTTATTCGGCTCGATGCGTAGCGCACGGTCGAGCGTCGATGACGCGCCGTCAAAATTGCCATGCGACATCAGCATTCGTGCCTGCGTCACCAGCGCGTGAGTCGCGGGTGAGAGGCGATTCTCGCGTGGCGGCAATGGCGCGCGCGGCGCCGGCGGACTAGGCAGGCTGGGATTTGGCGGGGACGGATTCGGCGACTGCGGTGTGCGTGAGCGCGGACTCGTGGCCGGAGTGCTCGGCGGCGATGGGCGCGGCGAGGGCGCAAAGCAGCCGCCGAGCACTCCGGCGGCGCTGAGCACGAAGGCGAGCGCGATGGTCGGCGCAAGCGCAGGAATGCGCGTCGGTCGCCTGCGGCGATGGTCGGGCGGCGAGGCGGACGTGGGCGCGAGGGCGAGGCCCGTCAATGGATGATGTTCTTGAGCCATGTCTTGATTTTGTCACTCACGGTGCCGGGTGGCGAGGAAATGCAGCCGGGCTTGCCGGGCAACACTGTGTCCTTGGGAACCGAGACGAGGACTGCGTCGGCACTGCAGGCAGGTGTCGTCTCCAGTCCATCGTTGAACCCGATCCAGCGGTCCTCGACGGCTTCCGGCGGCACGGGTTCGAAGGAGACTGACTTGAGGCTGGCCATGGTCGCCGCCCAGATGGGCAGCGCGCCGGCGGCACCGGTCAGTCCGGTCGGACGGTTGTCGTCGTAGCCCACCCACACCACTGACACGTAGCTGCCGGTGAATCCGGCGAACCAGCTGTCGCGGGTATCGGAGGAGGTGCCGGTCTTGCCGGCGACCACCAGCCCGCGCGGCAGGCGCGTCGCTACGCCGCGGCCGGTGCCGTGCGTGGTCACCAGCGTCAGCATCCGGTCGAGTTGGTAGACGGCCGCGGGCGGCGCCGCGGCCTCGACCTGCACTTTGAAGCTCTTGAGTGGTTTGCCGTGTTCGTCGAGCACGGCACGCACGGCGCGCAGCCGGGCGCGGAAGCCGCCATTGGCCAGCGACGTATAGATCTGCACGACCTCGAGCGGCGTCATCTCCACGGTACCGAGCAGCATCGACGGATTGAGGGTCGGCGGTGTTTCGAGTCCCAAGCGCCGCAGCGTGTCGGCCACCTGCGGCAGGCCTAAGTCGAGTCCGAGCCGCACGGTCGCTAAGTTCATGGACTCGGCCAGCGCGCGCGCCATCGGCACCTGGCCATAGGTTTGATGCTCGAAGTTTTGCGGCGCCCAGATGCTGCCGTCGGTGAGCTTGAGTGCAATCGGTGCGTCCTCGATCAGAGTGGCGGCGTTGTAGCGGCCGGTCTCGATCGCGGTCAGGTACACCGCGGGCTTCACCAGTGAGCCGATCTGCCGATGCGCGTCGAGCGCGCGGTTGAAGCCGTCCGTGCCGATATCGCGGCCGCCGACCACCGCGATCACGTCGCCGCTATTCGGCTCGGCGACGATGACCGCGCCTTCGAGGTGTGCGCCGCGGACCCGGCTCGCGGCGTCGAGGCGTTTCAGATTCGCGGTCAGCGCATGCTCCGCGGCCGCCTGCGCCCGTAGGTCGAGGCTGGTGTAGATGGAAAGGCCCGCAGCTTTGAGATCCGCCTCGGCGTAGTCGCGCTTCAAATGCCGCCGCACCAGATCGAGATAGGCCGGCAGGTAGCTGCCACCGGGCGAGCGCAAGGTGACGGGTTTCGCGGCCGCGCGCTTCGCAACCGCGGCGTCGATCAGATGGGCTTGCGCAAATTCCTGTAGCACCAGATTGCGCCGCGCACGTGCGCGGTCGGGGTGCTTGCGCGGATCATAATAGGACGGACCTTTGACCAGCCCGATCAACAACGCGAGTTCACCCGCATCGAGTTCGTCAATGGGCTTGGCGAAGTAGTATTCGCTGCCGAGTCCGAAGCCGTGTATGGCGCGCGCGCCGTCCTGACCGAGATACACCTCGTTGAGGTAGGCCACCAGAATTTCTTCCTTGGTGAAATGCGCCTCGAGCCGCAACGCCATCACCGCCTCGGTCGCCTTGCGGCCCAAGGTCTGCTCGTCGGAGAGAAAGTAATTCTTGACCAGCTGTTGTGTCAGCGTGCTGCCACCCTGTACCACGCGGCCGGCCCGCAGATTGGCCCATGCGGCGCGTAGTATCCCGTAGACATCGACACCGTGGTGCTCGTTGAAGCGCCGATCCTCGATCAGTTTGATGCCGGTGCGCAGTAACGGCGGCACCTCCGCGGGAGTCATGACGAGCCGGTCCTCGCCGTGGATGGGAAACACGCTGCCGACCACGGGTGGGTCGAGCCTGAACACGGGCAGATCGGAGCCGTCGGCCATGTTCATGCCTGTGATCGAGCGGCTATCCGCGCGGATCGATACCCGCTCGGGCTCCCGCGACTCGTCGATGAAGCGCACGCGGCGCGTATGCAGATCGAAGGTGTCGCCGAGCCGTCTATAGATACCGGGACCCGCCGCGGGGTCACCGAGGCGGTAGTGGAGGCGCCGCAATTCCTCATCGACATCGTTCGCCGATAACGGCGCACCGACGTACAAATCGAGCGGCGCAGCGAAGACGCGCGCCGGCACGGACCAGTGCCGGCCTTGGAATTCCCGGGTCACGACTCGATCGAGGTGCACGACCCACGCCGTGATGACCGCCAGCAGCGCGACGACCGCGACGGCAGCGACGCCTGCCCAGCGAATCGACTTACGGCGTGCCACGCTGCGTAGTCGCCTTAGTCCAGCTCGAAATTACAGCTTTTCAGGGGCACTACGTGAGTTTTGTTGTAGTACTTGTGACCCAAATAAAAAGCGAGGAATCCGGGAATCATGAGGTAGCCGGTGATGAAGTCGAACCACGAGAACACCGGCGTCTGGAATACGCCGATGTTGGCGCCGAACAGCACGACCACGAACAGGGTCAGCGCCAACCAAGGGCCGTAGGGAAAGAACTTCGCCTTGAACTTCAGGTCGTCCAGACTGCGGCCTTGCGCTACCCACGCCTTGCGGAAACGCAGGTGGCAGACGGCGATGCCGAGCCAGATCACGAAGCCGCTCAGGCTCGAGGCGTTGTAGAAAATCTGGTAGATCTTCTGATCGCCCACCACGGTGGAGAAGAAGGCCAGGGCGCTGATCAAGCCGGTGGCCCACAGTGCCGCCACGGGCACGCCACGTGCGTTGAGCTTGCCGAACATTTTGGGCGCCTTGTTGCTGTGGGACATGGCGTACAACATTCTCGAGGCCACATACATCGATGAATTCCCGCATGACAGCACCGAGGAGAGGATCACCGCGTTCATGAGGTTGGCGGCGTAGTAGCCGAAGCGCGGCAGCTGTTGGAATACCATGGTAAAGGGCGAGAAGGCGATGTGGGACTCGTCGCCGTGCAGCAAGTTCGGGTCGGTGTAACTGATCAGTGTTCCGACGACGAAGATCGAACCGATGTAGAACAGTAAAATCCGCCAGAACACGGTCCTGATCGCCTTGGGCACGTTCTTGCTCGGGTCGGTGGTTTCCGCGGCGGCCAGGCCCACGCCTTCGGTGCCCTGGAAGGAAAAACCGGCGACCAGGAACACCGTTAGTACCGATGTCAGACCGCCGACAAAAGGCGCTCGTGTGCCGGTAGCCGGGTCACTCAGGGTCCAGTTGTGAAAGCCCGCGCTGTGATTGCCGATCATGCCGGTAATCATCAAAGCACCCACCGCCAGGAAAATGACGACAGTCACCACCTTGATGCCGGCGAACCAGTATTCGGCCTCGGCATAGACCTTGACCGATAGAAGATTCAGGGCCAGGAGCACCGTAAAAAAACTCAAGGCCCATAGGGTGGAGTTCGAATGCGGAAACCAGAACTTCACGATGAGGGCGCCGGCCACCAGTTCCGCCGCCAGGGTGATCGCCCAGCTGAACCAGTAATTCCAGCCCACCGCAAAAGCGAATGACGGGTCGATGAAACGTTCCGCATACGCTTCGAACGAGCCGGGGATCGGCAACTGCGTCGCCATCTCGCCGAGGGATTGCATCATGCAGTAAACCGCCAGCCCCATGGTCGAGTACGCCAGCAGCGCGCCGCCGGGGCCGGCTTGGGCAATCGCGCCGCCGCTGGCGAAGAACAAGCCGGTGCCGATCGCGCCGCCGATCGCGATCATGCTCAGTTGCCGGGTACCGATTCCGCGCTTAAGTTCGCGCGTCTCACTTAAGGCCATGCAGTTATTTCCGTGAAAGAGCGCGGAAGTATGCCAGCAATTCCGAGGCATTGATAACGTGCACGCCGCGAATGGGCATTGTGCGCAAGTCGCAACCTGCGCGACCCACGCCGCCTGCGCACGACCTGCGCGCGACGTGCGCACCACCTGCGCGCGACGTGCGCACCACCTGCGCAACACCTGCGCGACCTGTGCAGGGCGTCAGTGGCTTGCGTTGCCGATCAGTTGTTGTCGAACGAGTTCGGTCCAGCGCTGGAAATCGATGGCAGTGAGCTTAAGACCGGAGTAGCTGGCTTCGTCGGTGAGCGAGAAAAGATGGCTTATATCCGCTCCGGACGCGCCAAGGCGCGCTTCGATGTCGGTGGCGGTTATGCGATCCGGTGCGACGTTCCAACTCGCGGCCAGATGACGCTGTAGTGCGGCGCGCGCTGCCTTGAAAAAAAGCACGGGATCGCCGACGCCGGCTGCGGCGTTCATTTGCCGCAGGACGAGTTTGACCGCTCGCGCGCTCGCGCGCTCGCGCGCCGTGAGCCGGTAATTCGCGCCGCGGGAGCGGCGTAGTCCGAGCCATCCGCCGGCAAACACCAACGCCAGAGTGTAAGCAATGGTGCGGAATCGTGGCTGCAAATAAATAGGGACCAAGGACGTGACAAACGCGCCGGTCGCGATGTGATCCGGCCGCAGAGCACCCGATGAATAATCGCGTACTGATACTGCCAAACCTGGGGGCAATGTAGATCGATTCGCTGCGGCATTTGCCGCGGACGGGGAAATCGTCAGGCGCAATGGGGAACTGCGCGCGGTTTCGTAGCGGTGCGTGTCGGGGTCGAAGTAGCTGAACGCGAGGCCGGGGAGAGTTTGGCGGCCGGGCCGTGCCGCAATCAGTGGTTGCTCGAAAATCTTCTCGCCGCGGTAGCCGATGGGGTCGGTCGAATTGAACGTTGCCTTGGGTTGGTATGTCTTCCACTGATCGACGTGGCCGAGCATGGTGCTGTCGACGCGATCGAAGTTCCCGGTACCGCGCACATGCATGCGCAGGGTGAGCGGATCACCGGCGGCGACGGTGATCGCCGACAGATCGCTGCTGATCTTGAACGTGCCCACGGCGCCGCGAAAATCCGGTGGGCGACCCTGCGTCGGCAGGGCGAGCACCGTGAATGTGGCCTGTGGGCTTGAGACGGTGATGTCCTTCGCGACGGTTGCGCCGTAGAAATTTTGTAGAAAGGGATCACCGAGGAGATCGTCGAGCTGCGATTCGCGGCGTGGGCGGGTGCGTATCCGCACGGTGAGCGGCGATGCGGCGCTCAGCGAAAAGGCACCGGGCTTGACCGCGCCCAAAATACTGCGCCAGGTCAGCACGGTGAAGCGTTGGCCGCCGATGAGCTTGCCGCCTTTCTGCGGGCGACGCGAGAGATTATTCAGCGTGAATTCGTCGCCGTTGAGCGTCGGTAGACCGTTGAGCGAGGTGACGAAGCCATCGCGCATGCCGACCTGGATTTCCACGGGAATACTTTCGCCGACATAGATTTCGCGCTTGGGCAGTTGCAGG
>DATCDX010000221.1:0-9208 GCA_036510475.1 Steroidobacteraceae bacterium | reverse complement strand
TCGAGCCGGCTCAGCATGGCGCTGCTGATATCGGCCCGACGTGCCACATCGGCCAGAGTGAGGTTTTGGCTCTCCCGCAGTCGCCGTGCGGTGCGTCCGAGGTCGACGGCGGGGCTCTCCGCGCGCCCGGCAGCACCGCGCCCGGGAGTGGCCTTGAGTCTAGGCGCGGCGCGGGTGGCAGGCCGTCCGGCCTTAGGTTGGGTCGTTCTAGTCATTGCATAATACGCAAATGAATTTGCTCCACAGTTAAATTTCGTGGTTATATTCGTATATGGTAACCCCGCCGCCGGTCGAGTGCCGCACCACGAATTCCGTTAAGTCTTACCGGGGAGTCAATGCATGAATCGAAGCCAAGCCAAACAATTCTTCGAAGAACACAAGATCCGCTATGTGTTGGCGCAGTTCGTGGATATCCACGGATCCTCGAAGGCCAAGGCCGTGCCGGTCGAACATCTGGAGATGGTGCTCACCGACGGTGCCGGCTTCGCCGGCTTTGCATTGTGGGGCTTCGGCATGGGGCCCGAAGGGCCCGACTACATGGCGGTGGGAGACCTCACAACCCTGCAGGCCATTCCCTGGATGCCGGGATACGCGCGCCTGATTTGCAATGGAGTGGTCAACAAGAAGCCCTATGCCTACTGCTCCCGGGTGGCGCTGCAAGCGCAAATTGCACGCCTTGATGAGCGCGGGCTGACGATGTACACCGGCATCGAACCGGAGTTCATGCTGTTGGCGCGGCGTGCGGACGGGAGCTTGGGCCCCGCCGACCCCACCGATGACCTGGACAAGCCGTGTTACGACTATAAGGGCCTGTACCGCACGCGCGAGGTGCTCGACGAAATGGTATCGGGGCTGCGCGCCGTGGGAATCGACGTGTATCAAATCGATCACGAAGACGGCAATGGCCAGTTCGAAATCAATTTCACCTATGCCGATGCGCTCAAGTCCGCGGACAATTTCACTTTTGTGAAGATGGCGGCCAGCGAGGTTGCCCACAAGCACGGCATGATCGCCACCTTCATGCCGAAGCCGTTCTCCAATCGCACCGGCAGCGGCGCGCACTTTCACGTCTCCGTGGGCTCGGCAACCCAGAAGAACGCGTTCTACGACAAGAGCGACAAATCGGGAATGGGTCTGTCGGCCATGGCCTATCACTTCTTGGCGGGTGTGCTGGCGCACGCGCCGGCGTTTTGCGCCGTCGCGGCGCCTACCGTGAATTCCTATAAAAGACTGGTGGTGGGCCGGTCCTTGTCGGGCGCCACCTGGGCTCCCGCCTACATTGCCTATGGCGACAACAACCGCACCGCCTGCGTTCGCATACCTCACGGGCGTCTCGAGATCCGGTTGCCCGACTCGGGATGCAATCCCTATCTCGTGTCGGCCGCCTTGATCGCGGCCGGCCTCGACGGCATCGATCGCAAACTCGATCCGGGTCCGGCGCAGAACATCAATCTTTATCAGCTGTCGTTGGAAGATTTGGCCGCCAAGGGCATCAAGTTGTTGCCGCAGTCGCTGCACGAGGCGATCGACGCGCTCGAGAAAGACACGGTGATCTGTGAAGGGCTGGGGATGAATCTCGCGCGTGAATTCATCCGCCTGAAGCGCATGGAATGGACCGAATACTCGCGCCATGTGTCGGATTGGGAATCGCGCCGATATCTTGAATTTTTCTAGGCGAGTGCGCCGGTCGATAGTTTCTAGGAGTTTCCATGTGTGGAATTGTCGGTCTTCTGGTCAAGAATCCTGCGCTGCGCCATCAACTCGGCGCGCTCATGGTGCCCATGTTGGTCGGCATGACGGAACGCGGCCCCAGTTCCGCGGGGCTCGCCGTTTACACCGCGCCGGTTTCCGACCGCCAGCACAAGCTTAGTTTGTACAGTGGTGAGCACGCCGTCGATTGGTCCGAGTTGTTGGGCCGGATCGGCGCCGCGTTCGCCGCCGAGCACGAAATTGCGAAGCTTGGCAATCACGCCGTGCTGACCAGCACCGCCGATCCCGACGAACTCACCGCATGGCTCGGACACAATGCTCCAGGGATCGCCGTGCTGTCGGTCGGTCAGTCGATCGATTTGTACAAGGATGTGGGAGCGCCGGCGCAAATCGCCGAGCGCTATGACTTCAAGTCGCTGCAAGGTTCGCACTTGGTGGGTCATACCCGCATGGCCACTGAATCGGCCGTGACTCCGGCGCATGCGCATCCGTTCACCGCGGGACGCGACTTCTGCCTGGTACACAACGGTTCGTTGTCCAATCCGCATCTGGTGCGCAAACGCTTGGAGCCACTCGGCATCGAATTCGAGACGGACAACGACACCGAAGCGGCCTGTCGCTTCTTCGAGTGGCGGCTGCGCGAAGGCGACGACCTGAAAACGGCGGTGCGGCGCGGGTTCACCGAGTTGGACGGTTTTTACACTTTTTTGATGGGCACCGACCAAGAACTTCTCATCGTCCGCGACGCCTTCGCCTGCAAGCCGGCGGTGGTGGCGGAAACCGACGACTATGTCGCGATCGCTTCGGAGTTTCGTTCATTGGCGCATCTGCCGCACATTGCGGATGCCACCCTGTTCGAACCGAAACCGGAGGAGATCTATTCATGGCGAATTTGAAGCCCCTGGAGAAGGTGCGCGAATTCGATCTTGCCCGGGATAGTCTGCGGGATCTCAACCTCTTTTTGCACAAGCACGCGGCCGGTGAGGGCGTGTCGCAAATTCGGGTGAAGAATCCCGATGGCGCGCACTCGGTCGCCTGTGGTCTCAATGCCGACCTCGACGTGCAGATTCACGGCCACGTGGGCTACTACGTGGCGGGCATGAACCAACACGCGACGGTCACCGTGCACGGCAATGCAGGACCCGGCGCCGCCGAAAATATGATGTCGGGCCGTGTGCACATCAGGGGTTTCGCCTCCACCGCCGCGGGGGCTTCGGCGCACGGCGGATTGCTGGTGGTCGACGGCGACGCATCGTTACGCTGCGGTATCTCCCTTAAAGGCGGCGACATCGTCGTCGGCGGCAGCGTCGGCAGTTTTTCGGCCTTCATGGCACAGGCGGGACGGATTGTGATTTGCGGCGACGCCGAAGATGCGCTCGGCGACTCCTTGTACGAGGCCGTGATCTACGTGCGCGGCAAGGTGCGCTCACTCGGCGCCGATGCGCGCTTCGAACCGATGACCGATGCCGATCTCGCCGCCCTGAAGAATCTGTTGGGAGAAGCCGGCATGTCTGGCGATCCCACGGAATTCAAACGCGTGGCATCCGCGAAAAATCTTTATCACTGGCACGCAGACGCCAATCAGGAGTATTGATGATGACGGGCCCGCATCTGGAGGAATCGGCCGGTTTCGATCGACAGACCATCGACTATATTCAGCGCGCGGCGGCGACCGGCTTGTATGAAATCAGGGGCTTGGGTGCCAAGCGCCGCGTCCCGAATTTCGATGATTTGTTGTTTCTCGCGGCCTCCTTGTCACGCTACCCGCTCGAGGGCTATCGGGAGCGTTGCACGACCAAGACTCTGCTTGGCACGCGCTTCGCGTCGCGTCCCATCGAACTCGCGATCCCGATCACCATCGCCGGCATGAGTTTCGGCGCACTCTCGGCGCGGGTGAAAGAGGCCCTGGGGCGTGCGGCGACCGAAGTCGGCACGTCGACCACCACCGGCGACGGCGGTATGACCAGCGAAGAGCGAACTGCGTCGAAGACCCTGGTGTACCAGTGTTTGCCGTCGCGCTACGGCTTCAATCCGGACGACGTACGGCGCGCCGACGCCATCGAGATCGTCATTGGCCAGGGCGCCAAGCCGGGTGGCGGCGGCATGTTGCTCGGTCAGAAAGTTAATCCGCGCGTCGCCCGCATGCGCGTCCTGCCCGAAGGCGTCGATCAGCGTTCGGCGTCACGGCACCCCGATTGGACCGGTCCTGACGATCTCGTGATCAAGATCAAGGAGCTGCGCGAGATCACCGATTGGGAAAAGCCGATTTACGTCAAGGTCGGCGCCACGCGCGTCTTCAACGACGTGAAGCTCGCCGTGCATGCCGGTGCGGATGTCGTCGTGGTCGACGGCATGCAAGGCGGCACCGCGGCGACGCAAACCGTGTTCATTGAAAATGTCGGCATTCCCACGCTCGCGGCGCTGCGCCAGGCCGTTGATGCCTTGGACGACCTCAACATGCGCGGTACCGTGCAATTGGTGATCTCCGGCGGCATCCGCAGCGGCGCCGACGTGGCCAAGGCGCTCGCCATGGGGGCGGACGCGGTGGCGATCGGCCAGGGCGTGCTGATGGCCTTGGGCTGCAACAGCGATTCGTATGTTGTGGGCGGACAGCACGTGTCGGCGCTCGCAGACTATGCACAGCTCGGCACCGCGCCCGGATTTTGCCACCACTGTCATACCGGCAGATGCCCGGTGGGCGTAACGACGCAGGATCCCGTGCTCGAATTGCGGCTTGAGCCCGCCGTCGGCGCCAAGCGGCTCAAGAATTATCTCAAGACCGTGAACATGGAGTTGACCACCATTGCGCGCGCCTGCGGCAAGCAGGACGTGCATCATCTGGAGAAAGAAGACTTGGTGGCGTTGACGGTGGAGGCGGCGGCCATGGCCGGTGTGCCTTTGGCGGGAACGTCCTGGATTCCGGGCCAGCCGGGGAATCCGCTGTAGCTCGCGGCAGTTCTGAGTGGCCTATCGATTGAAGCTGCCGCAACGGCTGACCGTGATCGCAGTGATCCTCGGGTTTGGCTACGCCGGTTGGAGCTGGTACGCACAACCCCGGATGCGGCCATACGATTCATCGACCAGTCATACGCCGCCCGCCGACACGGCATGGCCCCAATACGGCAATACCCCGGGCGGCCTACGCTATTCCGAACTAGATCAGGTCAATCGCAGCAACGTCGAAAAATTGCGGCTGGCCTGGAGTTACCAGTCAGGCGAGCTGCGCGACGTGCAAAGCGGCAAGGAGCCTTCCAGTGCTTGGGAAGCCACACCGATCCTGGCCGGTGGCGCATTGATCGGTTGCTCGCCTGTCGGCCGCGTATTTGCGTTGAACCCGGCGACCGGCAAACCGATCTGGACATTTGATCCGCACATCAAATTGTCGAAACAGGGTCGCGAGTTCGTCAAATGCCGGGGTCTATCGTCGTTCGACGATGCGGCCAAAGAGCCCGGCGCGATCTGCCGCACGCGTGTTATTTACGGCACGGCAGACTTGCGCGTAATTGCCTTGGATGCCGCGACCGGCAAAGTCTGTCCTGATTTTGGCGTCGATGGCGAAGTGCGACTCGATCCGGGCGGCCCTTTGCAGTTTCCGGACGAGGTGCAGATTCAATCTCCGCCGGCGATGGTGGGCGACGTGGCGGTATTCGGGTCGACGGTTGCGGATATGGTGCGCGTCAACGCGCCGAGCGGCATGATCCGCGCGATCGATGCGCGCAGCGGAAAGTTACTATGGACCTTTGATCCGGTGCCGCGTGGCGCAAGCGATCCGGCCGCCGTCACTTGGGGCAAGGGCAGCGCTCGGTACGTTGGCGCCGGAAACGCCTGGAGTATGCTGTCCGCCGACCCCGCCAATGACCTGGTGTTTGTGCCCACCACCAGTCCAAGCGTGGACACCTACGGCGGCTATCGACCGGGTGATAATCGCTACACGGATTCGTTGGTCGCGTTGCACGCGCACAGCGGCCAAATCGCCTGGCATTTCCAGTTCGTGCATCACGACCTGTGGGACTATGACCTTCCCGCGCAGCCCATTCTGGTGGAATTGATGCACGACGGGAAATCCGTGCCGGCGGTCGTGCAGTTGACCAAGCAAGGCATGATCTTCGTATTCAACCGCCTGACCGGGAAGCCCTTATTCCCGATCGAAGAGCGTCCAGTGCCGCAGACCGGAGCCGTTCCCGGCGAATGGCTGGCGCCGACGCAGCCTTACTCGACCCTGCCCGCGCTCGTGCAGCAGGGTATGACGCCGCAGGATGCCTGGGGATTTACGTTCTTGGATAAGCTTTCCTGTCGAAGGAGAATCGAACGATTGCGTAACGGAGGCATGTACACGCCGCCGAGCGTGCAGGGAACCATCAACATGCCGGGCGCAGCCGGGGGCGCGAATTGGGGCGGCGGCGCCATCGTCCCGGCGTCAGGCACATTGATCGTCGATACCTCGCATGTCCCGTCGGTCACTCGCTTGGTGCCGCGCGATGAGTGGAATCCGAATGACAACGGATCCGCCTCCTCTACCCGATACTACGCTCAGACTGGAACACCCTACGCGGTCAATCTGTCCTTCTTGGTTTCACGGCTCGGGGCGCCATGTTCCAAGCCGCCGTGGGGCCGTTTGACCGCGGTCGATTTGGTGCATGGGCGTATCAAGTGGCAGGTGTCTCTTGGGTCGATCGGGCGCTATGTACCCGCCATTCATTTGCCGCTCAACATGGGCACCCCGCACGCGGGCGGCCCGATAGTGACCAAAGGGGGACTTGCATTCATCGCGGCCACGATGGACGACAAGTTTCGCGCTTTCGACATCGATACCGGTGACGTGCTGTGGCAGACAAAGCTGCCGGCCGGTGGTCAGTCGACGCCAATGACCTACGCGGTTGGCGGAAGGCAATACGTGGTGCTGGTGGCCGGCGGTCACCCCGATTACGGCACCCCACCGGGCGATTATGTGCTCGCTTATGCGCTCAAGCCTTGAGTCGCCTCCGGCAGAGACGCATGCGACTAGTACCTCGGCTCAGTGATTTTGACCGGTTCAAGCGGCGACCGGGATGGCATCGGTTTCTGAGTTGAGCAGCGGGTAGGCGCGGCGCATTTTCTTGCGCGCCTTCTCGCAGTCGAACATCCATTGGATTTTCTCCCGGCTCGCATTGCGTCGGCGCTCCCAGGCGGCGATTTCTGATTCCAACTCCGCGCGTTGCTCAATGCGCCGATCCAGGCACATCGTGCGCAGCACGCCGATCTCAATCTCCACCATGTTCAGCCAGCTGGCGTGTTTAGGCGTAAAGTGAAACTCGATCTTACTCATGATCCGCCGCGCCTCATGAGGGGCGAAGCTGTTGTACAACGAGGCGGCTGAGTGGGTGGACAGATTATCCAGAATCACGCGGATCTTCTGCGCCAGCGGATAATGCTGGTCCACTAAATCGCGCATGCAGGCGGAAAAATCTTGCCCCGTGCGGTGATCCGTGACCTTCACATGCCGCCAGGGCCGATGGGCATCGACCATGACAAACAGATTTGCCGTGCCGTTACGCCGGTACTCGCTGTCGTAGCGCTGTACCTGACCGGGGAGTGCTCTGATAGGTTCACGCACCTCACCGATCAGCTGTACCGGACTTTCGTCAAAGCTGACAACTGGGTTGTTCGCAGCGGGCTTCTTGGCATATAAATCCAACACATCCTCCATCCGCGCCACGTATTCGGCGTCCACCTTCGCAATACACCACATCTTGCGCTGCCAGGGTTTCAGTTCATTCTCATGCAGCCGACGGCGGATCGTCTCGCGCGACAGCCCCGCGTGCTCGGTCAGTTCGATCATGCGCCCGGCCAGTAAATTTAAGGTCCAGCGCGCACACCCCGCCGGCGCCTTGGAGCACGCGGTCGCCACCAACAGCACTTCCTCGTTCTTCGAGAGCTTGCGCGCGTTGCCGGGCCGAGACTCCTCGCTCAAGGCCCCCTCCAGATTCCCTTCCACAAAACGGCGCCGCGTTCGATAGACCGTTGAAATCCCCACTCCCAGCGCAGTGGCGATGACTTCCTCCCTCTGACCGGAGTCCGAGGCCAACAAGATCTGTGCACGCTTCAGCCGTCGCACCGCTTGTTCGCCGCCGCTCAACATGCCCGTCAATTCCAGCCGTTCCGACTCGCTCAATTCCACCCGATACCTTACATTCACTGCTTCGTTCCTCGCCGAAATCAACAGTGAAGCAATTTACATGCCTGAAAATCTTGCGCCTGATCCTGCCGCTCTGACCTCCACGCAAGGCCAATATCTGGCCTTCCTTTACGCCTACACTCAACTTAATCGCAGGCCACCGGCGGAGCGTGATTTTCAGGAATATTTCCAAGTTACTGCACCTTCGGTGCATCAGATGATTCTGACCCTCGAGCGCCTCGGATTTATCCGTCGTACCCCAGGCGCCGCACGGAGCATCGCGCTGCTCCTGCCCCCAGAATCCTTACCGATCCTGCGCTGATTTGAAATCAGTCAAAATCTTGACTCCCAACCGGTCAAAATCACCGAGCCGAGGTACTAGCTCTTCAGCCGCTGTAGCGCAGTCGCGATGGCGCCGGGGCCGCGCAGCCCCTTCGTGGCCAGCCACATCACGATCTTTGAGCCACCCCGGGTCAGTGCACCGAGCCAGCCGCGACGTGTGAGCTTCAGCAGCCCACTGTGCAGGGCCACTTGAATTTTCAGCTGCGGGTCACGCGACACAATATGTTCAAAGAAGGCGACGCCCATGTCACCGGCGTCCGCGTCAAGTTGCGAGCAAATCGATCTGACTGCGCGCGGCGGCATGCGCAGCGCGAAGTCCGGGTCCAGAGCTTTGCCGGACTCGAACGCGATGGCGCCCGCATCGTCGCGGTAAATGCGCCAATCACCGTCCAAATCCGTGAAGCTCATCGCAATCTCTGCGCCCGATCGTAGCGAACCGGCAGTGGCTCGTGCCGCGGGGCTATTTAACAAAAAATGCATCAGAGCGAGGTCGGAGCGGTCGGCGGCAACGATCTGCGCAACGGCTGGGTTTTCGGGCATTTTGCTGATGTGTCTCTACCTCATGTCACGCGGTTAGTGTAGGTTGACCTTGTGGACATTACAAACACGTACGCCACAAATGCGTACGCTAATCGTCAGGATGATTGGATGACCGCGCCGGACGACCTTTCGCGAAAACGCGATGACCCGAATATTGATGAAAGGCTGCGTCGCATGCGTGCTTTGCTGCTGCTGCGCGAATTCGAAGCGGCGCTGCTCAGACAGCCAAAACCGGGGTTTCAGCTGCTTTCGCGCGGAGAAGAAGCCATTGCGGTCGGCGTATGCACCGCGCTCGAGCGCACCGACCCGCTGCTTTGTAGTGGCCGCAGCATTGCCGTCGCACTCGCGCGCGGCATGCCGGCCGGCGCCCTCCTTGCCGAACTCGCCGGCAAGGAGGGCGGTCCGAATCGCGGGCGGGCCGGGCGAGCGCATGTGTCGATGCCTGCAATCGGGTTCTTCGGT